>NZ_VXCT01000046.1:0-40655 GCF_052850535.1 Shewanella sp. 1180_01 | reverse complement strand
GTAAGATTAGCCACGGTTTTAGAGTCATTCCAATATAAACGTTCTGACTCATTTGGCGTTAGCCCACCATTATATTGGTGGGGTCTGGTCTCACTGTAATTGCCATTATCGTTAAATGGAAAATTCTTTAAGCTTGTCGCGGATGACGGACAGAACAATCTAGATGAAGATAAAACTCTATGCTTAGTAAACTCTTTACCGGCCGACCAATGGTGCCGCGTGATACACATGAGCCGCATCGCGCTTCAACGCCTTTGGAGTTATTGTTCGATCTTGTATCGGTTATTGCCATCGCGGCGGCGGCCGCAGGTTTGCATCACGCTATTGCTGAAGCGCACGTAGTTGACGGTTTGTTGAAGTTTTCGGGGACATTTTTCGCCATTTGGTGGGCGTGGATGAATTACACCTGGTTTGCTTCTGCCTACGATAATGATGATGCGTTTTTTCGTTTGCTTACCATGGGCAATATGGCCGGTGCGTTGACGATGGCGGCGGGTATTCAGCCATTTTTTCATTCGCTGGATTTGACATTAATCGTGATTGGTTTTGTGATTATGCGGTTGTCGATGGTGATTCTTTGGCTACGCGCGGCGTTTCACGATCCTATTCATAGACAGACGGCGCTATGGTACGCCGCAGGTATTGCTGTGGCGCAGGTCTATTGGGTAGGCCTCATGCTGGGTCAGTCGGTACTGTCTGCGCCGGTATTGTTCGCGCGTTTCGGCCTCGGGATATTAATTGAAGTTTCTGTCCCTATGTTGGCTGAGCGCCACGGCATCACCAGCTGGCATCGACACCATATTATCGAAAGATACGGCTTGCTGAATATCATAGTTCTTGGCGAAACATTGCTTGCTGGGTCGATGGCGCTTGGTGATATCACAGCGGAGCATGTTGATATCGCTTTGGTCTATATTACTTTGTCGTCGTTGGTGATTTTGTTTTCGATGTGGTGGTTGTATTTTTCCAAAGAGGACCATTTGCAAGAACAACGATCTGACCTTGCCTTTACTTGGGGTTACGGCCACTTATTCATTTATGCTAGTGGCGCCGCAGTGGGGGCTGGGTTTGCTGTTATAGTCGATATCATCACCCATCACAGTAAGATGAGTATGCTAGTCGGCGACTATACTGTCGCGATATCGGTAGCTATATACATGTGTGGTTTATGGTTTGTGCGCGACCGGTTTGTACTGCAAGGCAAGTTAAAGCATATATTACTGTTGTTCAGCGCGATGATAGTCATAGTGCCACCATTTCTTGGAATAGAAGGTATCGCATTGTTGACCTTGCTGAGTGTGATTGTCCGCAGCCATGTGGCTTGTCGGTTGCAAAACTAAGACCGAGTTTGCCTAACATTTCAATTAAACTCAAAGTGTGTATTCTAACTTTTTAGAATGCACTCAACTATTGAGTGCATTCCTTGATGGCATCATTTTTATGCATTTCCGCATTGTGGTATCACGAGTTAGAACATCTATTTACATCTGTCTTAAAGAAACTAACTTAGCGACTTAATTCTTAAAATTACTTCAGGTCAAGAAAGCACTCATATCGTGTTAAATTAGATGTGGGTTAATATCGCTCATCCTTCGGTTCATGTTTATTAAATATTGTTTTCTTCATTTCTCAGTGGATGCGACCCATTATCATCACGGGTCCTTATGGCTCGGTTGACTGCGGGGGCAGTGACGCGCAGTGCTTCATTACATATGAGAGTTTTAGAGGGGGTGGTTGTTGTTTTATTAGCGGGCTTTTAGAAGGTGTTCATAATTTTAAATACTGAGTATGGTATTAATTTTATATTATTATTTAATTTATCCACTCAGAAATTGAAAATAGTCGGTATGCAGGCTAACAACAATTTAGACAGATCGTTTTTGTGATCCTTTAAACTTTGCCGCATGATCTGGCATTTCGTTTCATTTTCGCTGCGTTGGGCAATTATTGGTAATTCCGCTGAGGAATACTAAGTTGAGCGGTCTGCCTTTGAACAGATTATGCTTAAACTTACCTCTTCACATCTGTTGCGAAGAGGTAAGTGAAGTATCTTTAAATTGTGCTAGCGGGTTCAGCCTCGAAGGCTTGATGAAGTAAGCGGATAAACGGCTTTGCTTCTGCAATCGTAACTGTGCCAATAGTGGTGATTGATATCCCTGGGGACCATGAATTCATTACGGCTGCTCCTGATAGCTCGCTAAGACGTTTGAGTGTGATTGTCTCGTGGCGTTGTGGAATGTTTAGATGTTCTAATTGTCGTTGAACTATGCTCATCATGGTGCCATTCAATATTTTAGCCTTTGGCCAGATAACCGTTTCGCCATCCCAAAAGACAAGGTTCCATATCGTGGCTTCGCTTAAATGTCCAAGATTATCAACGAAGGCTGCATCGTCGAAGCCCTTGCGAATAGCTTGGTGTAGAAAGTAAGTTTTACCGACTTCACCAACATGTTTTATTGTCGGTAGTGGTCTCTCATGGTCTATAGCTGCGAGCCTTAACGGGCCATTGGGTCCATTAAAAGGGGCTCCCGTGCGGACGAGAACGGCTGGCTCTGCATTCATGCTATCTGCTGTAAATTCACCATGACGTGAGAAGATGGTAACCGTTAATGATAAGTCTTCATGCCCCTCGCCAATTGTTTTTTTGATATAGGACTGCACTAGTTCATCCGGCAAAGCCATCCCAAAAAATTCCACAGATGCCCTACGTAATCGTCTTAGGTGAAGATCTAACCCTTTTATTTTGCCGTTTCGTACTTGCATTGCACTGAAGTGGGCAAATCCCGCGAATGCTAGTGGGGTAAGCTCAGAAAGGTTTACCGGATGCCCATTTAATTGGGCCTGATATGTGCTGATTTCAGTAGACATGTTATTGACTCCTAGTTGAGTTCACATTAAAGAGTCACTATCCTAATCCCTGACAGTAGTGTAAGAGTCAAGAGGGGAAAATGAGAATAGGTGAACTGTCTAAGCAAACTGGCGTGAGTATTCGAATGCTGCGTTATTATGAAACGGAAGGGCTACTGAAGCCTATGCGCATCACAAGTGGGTATCGTGATTATTCTGAGAAAGAGTTACAGACTGTCGAGCGGATAAAGTTGCTTGGCTTGGCAGGTATGACTCTTGCTACCATTAAACTATTTTTACCTTGTGTGAGAGGTGATGGCCCAGTTTTTGAACCGTGTGATGAGTTACGTAATGTCTTACACGAGCAGATTGACCTTTTAGACGCAAAAACAGTGAGACTAGCTCAAAGTCGGAAGATTTTAGCGAGTTTTCTGAGCGAGATAGAGCAGAACTGAGTGTGTTTTGAATATTGGTCTGGTGTATAACAACAGTAATAAAGGGTAATTATTCTCATTTGTAGTCTGTTTCTGTCGTTAGGCTTGTTTAGTGCAATGAAGGCATGACTTTGTTGAAGCACGTGACTGAATTTTCTTATGTTATTTTTGCTGCTCGTGAAACAGATGAGGATGTTTCAACGACAAGCAAGAAACATATCTTGAAAGCACTTCCCTATAACGCAGTCGTTGCAGTGTCGTGGCCAACATGCGTTAGCCACGGTTTTCGGCTCCTGAAATGAGTTTAAAGATAAGGTCTGTTTTCCAGAGTTAAGGTGTTGTTAAAGAGTGATATTGCAGATGTTTATAATTTCAAGCCCTTGTTTTAATGAGTATTTGGTCTCGGCATTTTCTCTGCGATAATTAATAAACGCCTGCGTGTTACAAATCTTTGTAGCTGCCCAAGTAGCCAGTTATTGCAGCCGGAGATGATGTAATTGCGATTTTTATCTAGGGCATTGAGGGCAATAATGACCACGGCATCAGCCGACATTCTTTTACCAACTGATGCCTCTTTAGCATTAACCACGTCGAAAAATGCCGTTTCCGTTGATCCGGGACACAGTGCCAATACACGTACTCCGCGCTGTCTGTTTTCTGCCCATAGTGCTTCGGAAAAGGCGAGGAGAAAGGCTTTAGTCGCACCATATATGCCATATATGGATCTGGTTGCATCCCAGCGGTTGACGCTACATTTATCACTGCGCCGTTACCGCGCTTCAGCATCGCAGGGAGTAGCGCATGCGTCAGCTCTATCGGCATTAGACAGTTTATGTAAACCTCTTCTTTTTGTCGTATGAGTGGAATCTCATCGAAGACACCATAGGTGGCAAACCCAGCATTGTTAATTAATAAATCAGGTGAAAGTGTCGCTTCATTAAGCTTTGCAACAATCTTTTTGCAAGCGTCAGGTTCTCCTAAATCCTGAATAATGATCATTGTAGTAATACGGTGTTTTTTTGTTAGCCTGTCAGCTAATGCTTCAAGTTTGGCCTGCGAGCGTGCGACTAAAATAAGTGATACGCCGCGAGCAGCAAGGTGCTCGGCAAAGGTTAGTCCTATTCCTGATGAAGCTCCCGTGATCAGCGCTATTTTTCCCGTATAGTCAAAAGGTTTCATGCATGTTTATCCTCTTTGGTATTATGCTTACAACAGGATAAACTGAGGACTTAGGTCCACGGTCAAGAGGTTTTTGACGCTACTTTTGAGAGGTTGAGATGCAAATTGGTGAATTATGTGTAAAAGCCGGATTACCTAAGGACACTGTGCGTTACTACGAACGTCAAGGTTTGCTTGATAAGATCCCGCAGCCTAATGTTAGCAATAACTATAAAGTTTATTCTGCTGTAGATTTGCAGCGATTGAAGATGATCAAGCATGCCAAAATGCTTGGGTTTACGCTGAGTGAAATCGCAGATGTATTAACTGTGTGGATCGAGGATGAATTCAGTGTTGCTCAAAAGCGCGCATGTCTTGAGCGAAAATTAATACAAATTGAAGAAAAAGAGTTGGCGTTGAAGGAGCTGCGGGCTGGCATTAACAATGCACTCTTTAAAGTTGGTCTCCCGTGTGACGATGCTTTCTAAGTGTTTGGAATATTACTCGTTGTTCTGCTACACGTGTGGATTAATGAATATCTTTGGCGATGCAGTATGCGTAGCAAAATCGCACCAGACAAAACCTAAATCAGCAATAACTACGAAAAATGTGGCTTCACAGTCTTCGAATCTAGGGGCAATGGCCATAAGTCCCTACACAAAATCAATCAACACCGCAGGGTCAAGGATAAATATATTATCTATCATTTAACCCTCTTTGTTTTAATGATTGATTCTATTTGAAATATAATTTTAATGAAAACTAACTGGTTAATATAAGTGTGTAAAAAGATAAATAATGGGATTATGTCTGTATTTTGATGATTTACTACTAAATGGCTCATAAACGAGTAGTTGTTCTTTATAATACTTACTAAATAGTAGTGATTTCTGATTTCTGATTTCTGATTTCTGATTTCTGATTTCTGATTTTGGTTAAATATTGAGTGGTCCGATACATTTTTGCAAAGGTTTATCTACTAACTACACTAAAGTCCCACCAGTAAAAATTATTGACTACAGCCATTAAGAGTTTTATTGCTGTTAAGAACGATACGGCCTGACATAAAGTATGTTCTCATTTCTTCAGTGGCATCAGCCCTAAGATTTGTGAAATGAAACAGACTTGCCAGTGAGCTAAAAACTAATCTTATCGCTATTTAAACTTTCTTTTTTAGACATTAAATCTTGCACCAAGATTACTATTTTTGTATAACTACCAGAACTGATTAACTCCTTATTTCTTAAAGGTTAAACGGGTTTTAATACTGTTAAGGGATTTGTTCGTCGATGGTTTTAAAGACTTTTTTATGATCTTGAGTATTAGAGTCTAAGGAAATATATGGAATTTAGTCATGGTAAAGTGATCAATATTTTAGTGGTCGATGATCATTCGTTGATTTTCGACGGATTACTGGGTTGTTTAGCGCCTTATCCAGAGCTTAATCTCATTGGATCGGTTGAAGATGGACTCGCGGTATACGAGAAATGCCTCAAACTCAGACCAGATCTGGTTTTTATGGATCTGAAATTACCGGGAATGGGTGGATTTGACGTGATTCGTCAGCTCAGACAACGTTGGCCAGAGATGATGATTATCATGTTAACGGCGACGGTTGAGGAAAAAAGTGCGCGGGAAGCGCTCGATGTCGGCGCCAATGGTTATGTGTTAAAAAATAGCCCTAAGAGCACGCTGTTAGCGGCAATCAAATGTGTATGTAAGGGTAAAAACTTTATCGATCCTAGCTTAGATGAGAGACAAATTGCCGCTTTGAGTGGGGTAGTCGATGGGGATATGCCTTTGCTGACCCCCCGCGAGCAACAAGTGCTAAAACTCATCTGTGAGGGGCGCCGCAACCGTGATATTGCCGAAGATTTAGTGATTGGTTTAAAAACGGTTGAGACTCACAGGATGAATTTAATGCGCAAACTTAATGCGCATAACGTCGCCGAGTTAATGCATTGGGTACAAAGGCTTGGATTATGAAGACGGACGTGGCGCAAGCACAGTTTGGACTGTGCTTGCGCTTTCTGTCTAAGATCAACTTTCAGCATCTAATCTGTGAATTAACTTATCGAGTGCGCTAAATTCCGCTAGGCTCAAACATTCTTCAGCTTCGAGTGCAACCTCTAAGTCAGCCGCTTCATTTGCGATATCTTTTTTACCTGCTAAGCCAGCGCTGCCTTTGATGGTATGCAATACATCACTCAATGCCTTCCAAGCCTGTTTCCCTATATGTAACTTGGCCTGATGTGCCATATCGGCCAGATGCACGGAGAGTCTATGATTCAGATCCGTTTGTGAAAAATCAATCATAGGTGCATCGATTTCATTGTTTATCACGAGTGGCATATCACGATCCAACTGCATATCGGCCGCGGCTTCGAGTGCATGGTTAAGCTGCTTCAATGACACTGGTTTGGTTATATAACTATTCATTCCCGCGGCTTCTATTGTGTCATGCTCTTTAGGATTAGCATTGGCAGTGAGTGCAAAAATAGGGCAATCACCATCGAGGATATCTTCACTATGGCGCCATTGTTGCGTTGTTTGGTAGCCGTCGAGTCCTGGCATGCGAATATCCATCAGCACGAGATCAAAGATATGTCGAGTCCCTTTTTCTAACGCCGCTTCGCCACTGCTAACCGCAATAACCTGTTGCCCTAATTCAAGTAACATTTTACTTATGATATCGCGGTTAGTTTCGACATCGTCGACTAAGAGGATCTTTAACTGCCAAGGAAGAAGTGTTGGGGTATGTTGACGTTGCTGATGCGGCAGGTTGTGCCGAATTTCAAAAAGCCTCTGCCATAAACGAGCCGGCAAGTGAGCCAGTTCAGGAGACGCTAAGTCCGGATTCTCACCTTCAATGGGCAAAGCTCCCCAAAGTGTGAGTTGTGGATGTAAGGCCAAAGGGGCGACAATCTGTGTATTGGGCAAACACAGTGGCGCAGTTGGATCAATTAAGGGTAAATCGAGAATAAAGGTACTGCCTTCGCCCAAAGTGCTAAACATTGTGAGTTGGCCTTGCATCTTGTTGGCGAGCTTCGCTGAGATTGGCAAGCCAAGCCCGGTGCCCGATTTATGATGGCAAGTTTGTGCAAAAGGTTCAAAGATACGCTGCTGATCTTGAATGGCAACACCCACCCCCGTGTCCTCCACACTAAAATACAGATGCTGCTTAACCACTTCAATACGTAATAAAATCTGGCCAGCCTCGGTAAACTTAGCCGAATTACCAAGCAAGTTAACCAGAATTTGCCTGACACGCAGAGGATCCAGTAACGCTTTCTCGGCTACATTAGCATTGACTAAGCATTTTAGGGTGATGGGTTTATTCACGACCCGAGATTGGATGGTGATCATAGCATCATCAGCCAACTTCAAAATGGGGTAAGACTGTAAGTTTAATTCAATCTGATCGGCCTCTATACGGGAAAAATCTAATAAGTTATTGATAATGGCCAGTAAAGAATTGGCACAATTATATGCAGTATCACGCAAATCCATTTGCTTAGGTGTTAGTTGGGTATTTCGCAGCAATTCGAGCGCTCCAGTAATACCATTTAGTGGAGTGCGAATTTCGTGGCTGATATTTGTGAGGTGTTCGGTTTTACGTTCATTAGCCTTTTCGGCTTCTTGCTTTGCCAAGGCTAATTCATGGGTACGCAGGGTGACCTTTTGTTCTAACTCATCATAGTTCTCTTTTACTGTATCGAGTAGATGATTATAGGCTTTCGCAATTTGCCCTAGCTCATCATTACGATTCTGCGGCAGTCGGCGCTCGAAGGTCGGCTGGCTGGCACTGTTGATGATATTAACGAAGTGGCCTATAGGCCTGGCAAGGTTAATACGTAATACATTCAGTAGGATAATTGCCATAAAAACTAAAGATAACAGAGACCATGGCAGCTCTTTAAAGAAAGGCATCAACGCCATATCTTTAAGGTAGACACCAGAAATTAACGTGATCTGTTGCCAGCCTGGACCTTGAATATGCTCTTTTATGACATAGTAATCGCCCTGTGCGTGTGCGGTACTCTTAGCGTTTGGCTCAGCACGACTAAATTCGTCTTTCAGTTTAACAAGTATTGACGGAGTTAAGGTTAAGGTCGACTTAGAGAATAGCTCTCCTTGAGGTGTCATGAAAAAGCTAATGTCCCCAGGTCCTAAGGCATTATTCAGTGACATGGCCGACGCTAAATTGATACTAAAACCGACTTGGGGTGATAGGGGATCCTGCGGGTCACTCGAGTAACTGAAACTTAAGTGGTAGTCCTCAGAATTCGTGTCCTTGATCGGTGTTCCCCAACGATAACCCGTTGTCGACGTTTGTACTGAGAGCTGTTTTATCTCGCGCAAACGAATTTTAAAATATTCATCATTAGCATCAGACGCCGCATAAATAGTAATACCTTCATTAGGCTTCAAGATGAAAGTATCTAAGTATCTGTGCTGTCCCGCATTACCAAACGTCTGCGCCACCCACATGGCCAAAGTATCGTCATGGCTTTTCGCTTGAAATGGAAAATAATGAGAAACAATTTCTTGGGCATTCACTTTGTCCATCGAAGCGAACTGCTTGAGCTGCTTATTGAGCTGACGCGCATCATAACTGGCATCGGCGAACAGTGTATTGCTGACCTCGGCCCGTAGTCCGCTGAGTTCACTAAAGGCGACGAGGGAGCGTTCGAGTGTATGCTTGAAAGTGTTGTTATAGGATTGATATTCAATCATCAGCCACAGGGCAACGAGCACAGACATAAAGGAGACTGTGAGTTTAGTGACCAAGGAAAACTTCCATCGGATCTTCATCTATGTTCTCTGTTCATCTTATTTCGGCCTTAGTCAGTTAAAAATACGCTACTTATCTTGTTCTTGCATGAACTTCGAAATCCACTCGAACCATTTTCTCATCTTAACCACATTTACAGCCAGTGCTATCAGGTGAATGCCTGAGGCTTGGCTGTTTTATCGACACACCTTAGGTAGTTAAGGTGTTCACCTGATGGGCGCTAGGCTTGGATGCTTACATACTGATCCCATGCAAGTAAAACCGGGTGTACAAATGCTAACGAGATTGATTGAAAGTGGCTTCTTGGCCAGCCAAAGCGTCGAAGGAAACACGACTTGGACCTTAGCCGAAAGACGAGCTCTCGTTATCGACACGGACACCTCAGTATCCATTGCCATAGTGCTAGCGATTTCGACCGAAATCAGTGCGGATTGGCTAACACAAGCAACGCTCGCACTAGCCGCCAGCGATCACGCCTTAGATTGTGGCCTTCAGTTAAGAGGAGACCTCTGGTTGTTATGGCGTTATTACGATGAAATTCAAGATGATGAAGCTTTGTCTCAAGGGATTGTCATGCAACTTGCAATAGCGAGGTTTCTCGAAAAGAGCCTGCTTAAACCTGTTGATAGCAATCGAGCCTCGCTCATCGGGAGGACAGTATGAAAAAACTACTCAGTTTACTGTTACTGTGTCAGATGGGCCTAGCTCAGGCTGCACCACTGACAAACATTAAATGGCAAGGTGAGCCCTTTGTCATGATCAGTCGAGGTACAGCGCTAACCTCAGTCATCCAAGACTTTGCCAGTAATTATGGCGTACCTGTCATTGTCAGTAATAAGGTCAACGACAACTATATTGGCCAAATACAACAGCAAGATCCTCAATCCATTATCCAAGATCTCACCCGTCGTTATGGTTTAGTCTGGTACTACAACAACGACGTCTTATATGTTTACAAAGCCAGTGAGATTAATAGTGAAGTGCTACCGCTAACCAGCTTATCCGCGGCTAAGGTCGATCACTACCTGCGCAGTGCAGGAGTACTCGATAAGGGGGTCTGTAGCATTAAATCTATGGCAGGGATCAGTGGCTTACAAGTCACAGGTGTACCCGAATGCATTAACAGCGTCACCAAACTCACGGCACAACTCGATGCCAATGCTAAACAAACCACAGAAAACCAAGAAACGGTTAAAGTCTATCCACTGAAATACGCATCTGCAACCGACTCGGTCTATCAATATCGTAGCCAACCTGTGAGTATTCCAGGATTAGTTACAGTGCTAAAAGAAATGGATCAAGGTACACAAGTCGCCAATGCCGTGGCGGGTTCAGTGAGTAATATAAGCGGTCCAGTCTTTGCCGCCGATCCTCGCCAAAACGCCATCATAGTCCGTGGCAGTGCCCGTGATATGGCCACTTATGGCTCTTTAATAAGACAACTCGACACTAAGCCCACCATGATTGAAGTGTCTGTATCGATATTCGATGTGGACGCCTCTGACTTTAAACAGCTAGGCATAGATTGGTCGGCGTCAGCCAAATTAGGCGGTGGTTCAGTCAGCTTCAACAGTGGTGATAGCAGTGACAATTTTTCCACCGTCATAGGTAACACTGGCAACTTCATGCTGCGCCTCAATGCACTAGAGAAGAACTCTAAGGCCAAAGTACTCTCACGTCCCTCAGTAGTGACGTTAAACAATGTGCAAGCAGTACTCGATAAAAATGTGACATTTTACACTAAGTTAGAAGGAGATAAAGTCGCTAAATTAGAATCAGTGACCACAGGTTCTCTATTACGGGTCACTCCAAGATTAATTGATGAAGTGGGCCATCAGGCTGTGATGCTGGATCTCAATATTCAGGATGGTCAACAGAGCCAAGCAGTGAGCCGCAGTGAACCATTACCACAAGTACAAAACTCCGAGATCTCGACCCAGGCGACCCTGAAATCGGGGGAGAGTCTGTTACTTGGCGGCTTCGTACAAGATAGAGATGAAACGACCCAGAACAAGATCCCACTACTGGGCGATCTACCACTGCTGGGCGGTTTGTTTAGAAGCACAGATCACCACACTCAAAGCGTGATGCGTCTGTTCCTGATCAAAGCGGAACCCGTTAACCAAGGAGATTAATATGTCTTCAGGATACAAGCTCTTATGGTTAAACGGTCCATTGCAAGGACGAGAGTTATCTTTGCCTCTTGGCAGCTTAAGCATAGGACCCGATGGTGATGTGTTAGCCACACTCGAACACGCTGAACAAGTGGATTTATTGATCGATGTAACGGGGGTTCGGCTGCAGTCTTGGGTACCGACTTGGATAGCTGGACAGCCTGTCACCGAAGCCAACATGTTGCCATTGGGGCAAGCAATTGAACTCGCAGGTGTGGGTATCCTCTTAGGTCACAGCAGCGATGAATTAAAGCAACAGGCAATGCCATCACATTGTCAAACAAAGGCAAAGAAGTCGTGGTGGTTACTGGCGACAGTTTCAATGCTCTCAATGGTGCTATTAACGACAGTGTTATTAGCGCCTGCGAAGATGCCTATCGCCGAGTTGACACAAGCACAATGGTTATCGCAGCAGTTGCAGACCGATGGCTTAAACGGAGTCCAAGCTCATTGGTCAAAGGATGGCGTGGTGACGCTGAGCGGCTTTTGCCAAGATTCACAACGTATGGCGCGGTTTCTTGGTGACATCAAAGGACAAGGTATTTTATTTATAGAGCAGACCACTTGCGGCGATCAGTTGATACGTAATGTCAAAGATGTCTTAGTCCAAAATGGGTTTGCCAATGCCCTTGTAACCTTAGGGACTGAGCCTGGTAATGTCATCATCTCGGGCGCGATTCAATCAGGGGAGCCCTGGGATAAAGCAGTGTCTAGCTTGAATAACTTGCCCGGACTCGTTAATTGGCAAGTTAGCAATCAGGTTGACAGTCAACTCAAACCGCTCATCTGCGCGTTGCGAAACAAAAATTTACTCGTCGGTCTCATGATAGAAAGGATCAATGATGCCATCGTCATGACGGGTAAAGTCAGTGAACAACAACAGCAACAGATCATGGCTGTCGCGCAAGGATTAGAACCAACACATGCCAGTGGATTGAAATTAGTATTTCAAAATATTCCAGTACGAGACGAACTTAATCATTTATTAAATGCTTCTGTGGTGACCTATGGTGGTAATGCACAGTCTCCATTCATAGAGTTATCGAGTGGTGTTCGGTTATCAACGGGTAGCAAATTAGATAATGGTTATGTCGTGGAGTATATGAACATTCATGGATTAGATCTCAGTAGAGCCGGTGAGTTAATTCATGTACCACTTATTTTTTAGGAGGCATTATGTCAAGAATTACACAGCTTGAGGATGATATCAAATTACATAATTATAAACGGGAGGCTTACCATAATAGACTAGCTAAAATGCGCAGTAATATCTTATCTGGTAATAGTGGAATATTTCCATTATTAGATGAAGCTATCGATGCCGCTGAAATAGTGATAGACACACTTTTTTCACGCTATAAAAAATAGGTTTAAACTTCAATTAAGTGGTTTGACCAGTTTTATTTTATTCTCATTGTTTTTAGGTATCTTCAATTCAAAATAGTATTAATATATGAGTCAAGGAGTTAGTTATGGATATGTTCAATGATATAAAGTCAGTTATGCAAGATCTTCAGCAACGTAAAGCAGCACTTGGAGAACATCTTAAAGAATTTCAATCGCTACAAGAAGAAATAAACCTACTCGTAGAACGTTCCGATAGAGATCCTGAAGCATTAGCTAAGTTGATTAAGTTAAAGAATGCGTTTCCAGGAGGGTTTGAATTACAGCAAGACACTGTAATGAACAAAGTCAGTGAATTGGAAAGTAATTTTAAAAGTCTCGAAACACAATTTAATTTATTAGGGCAAATTGAGTCGGGTGACGTTGATAATGACATTAGTTCGACGTCTAAAGATGGAGTGAGTAATAAAGTTAAAATTAAAAAAGTCAGGAGTTATATGTAATCACAATATGGAAGGTCATATTTAATTTAAATAATCAATGAGGTGTTATTATGGATATTTCAAATGTAGGCAATCAAGGCACTAGCATTATTAACTCTCAACAACCTGAAAGCGTTAAAAATCAAATCGCTTCACGCGGTGATTCTGTGCTCTCAGGGGGAATTGCAGTTTTATATATGTTTATGAATTTGCTCTCTGAATTAGCCGATGCAAAATACAGTCAAATGCAGCAAAAAGCCGATGTTTCTCGTCAAGCGCAGGATATGGCAAACCAGGTGGATGAGGTCATTGCAAACGTCTCTAAAGATGGTGATAAAGCCGTAGGTAAACTTCCAGATGATGTTGTGAAATACATGCACGACAATGGTTTCACTATAGATGGTATGACCATTGATAAGTACCTTGCCAAGAATGACCCCGACGGCAAAGGGTTAGATAAAGGTAAGTTACAAGCGGTGAAAGCAGCGTTGGAATCTGTATCGAATCGTGCCTCTGACTTTGTTTCACAATCCCAGCTACAGCTGCAGAAAATTATGCAGACTTACAACGTTACCGTCAGCTTGTTAAACAGTATGCAAACCATGCTGGCGGAAATGAACAAGTCGATTGCGCAAAACATTCGTTAATTTAACGCGTTATCGTTTCTTGTTGGAGGTCATCATTGTGGAAATTACAAATGTAGCAACTCAAGGTACCAGCATTACCAACAGTCAAGCGTCGGATGAGGTGAAAGCTTTGATAGCGTCTCGCGGAGATTCAGTGCTCTCTGGTGGCATAGCCGTACTGTATATGTTTATGAATTTGCTGTCAGAACTAGCCGATGCCAAATATGGCCAAATGCAGCAAAAGGCTGATGTGTCGCGCCAAGCCCAAGACATGGCGAATCGGGTCGATGAGGCGATAGCCCAAGTCGCGAAGCAAGGTGATAAAGCCACGGCAAATCTGCCAGCCGATGTCGTTAAGTATATGAGTGACAATGGCTTTGAAATTGATGGAATGAGCATCTGCGCTTATCTCGCCCACAATGATCCCTCCGCTGTTTATATGAAAGAGTTACTCGACAAAATTGCCGCTGCTGGACCAGAAGGAATGCAATCGGCGAGTTGGCAAGATGTGGTTAGTTATATGGATGAACACGGGATCAAGGTCGATGGTCAGCGTTGTTGTGATTTTATCTGGGGTCTTCCCGAAGTTGGACGGCAATCGTGGCAAAACATCAGTAAGGCGCATATGCAACAGATTGCCGATGCCCTTGGCGCTGCAGGAGGACTAGATAAAGGCAAGTTGCAAGCAGTGAAATCGGCTTTGGAATCGGTCTCAAATCGCGCCTCTGACTTTGTTTCCCAGTCACAACTGCAACTGCAAAAAATGATGCAGACCTATAACGTGACCGTCAGTTTACTCAATAGCATGCAGACCATGTTGGCCGAGATGAATAAATCTATCGCCCAAAATGTCCGCTAGGGAGTCAGTAATGAAACAGCAAGAATTTGAAGTACTTGAACATTTTCTGCAACGGGGCGGCTCACTGCGTATGTTGGCTGACGTCGAGCAAAGTGACTTGAATGTGTTGTACCAATACGCGTTGCAGTTAATGGCCTGCCGAGATCAACAAGGGGCGAAGCGGATCTTTTACCTCTTGATACGCATAGATCAATGGAATTACGACTATTGCTTTTCTCTAGGAATATGCTGCCAGCAGTTACACGAACATGAAGAGGCCATTTTCTGTTTGGGCCGGGCAGGGATGATCAAAGTCGATAATCCTTTACCCGCTTACCATGCTGGTTTGAGCTACTTGGCGTTAGGTAACCATGATTATGCTAAGCGAAGCTTTAACGCCAGTCTACGTTGGTGTGAAGGCCACCCAGAGAGCACTGGGATTGCCGCCAGTGCACTGCGCGGACTGGCCACACTCGCGAAGGAGAATTCCCATGTCAATTAACAGTGTATCGGAAAGAAGTCCTGAGAATGTGTCGGCCAATTACGCTAGCGCCCAGGCGCATGCTGTTAGCAAAGCAAGTTTGCCCGACTGGTCCATGCCTGTGACGCTCACTCAAACTGAGCATAAAGATCAGCATCAAGGTCCAGTCACAATGAAAGATGCACAAAGGGCATTGCAGCGTATTTTAACGCCCTTTTTTACCCCAGATCCTAAGACGGGCACTGTTGGTGGATTGGGGTCATTGAATTCATTAGAAAAAGCGTCTATGGATTCCATGGTCATGATGGCTGCGAATCTCAGTATTTCGACCTTCGCAGACACAGCAAGCTCGGCCATGAAAGCTAGCAAGATAATGACCGATACTCAAGAGTTCCTGCGCGATAAAAAGGTGAAGGAATATCAAGAGCAACTGGCAAAAGCTATCGAGCAAGCTGATAAGGCCCATAAGGGTGGAATTTTCGGAGCCATTTTCGACTGGATTGTCGGAGCGGTTGAGGCCATTTACGGTGTAATTAAGTTGGTTGAAGGCGCCTTACGCTGTGCGGTTGGTGATGTAGCAGGGGGCGCATTAGAAATTGCCGGAGGTGCTGCCTATCTCGCAGCAGGGGTTGCTGGCATGGTTAAAGCCGCAGCAGAAACCGCCATCTTATGCGGGGCAGATAAAGATAAATGCCAGAGCGTAATTGATGTGGCAGGCAAAGTGCAATTAGGTTGCGAAATAGTGGGCATGGCACTGGATATCTTCCAAGCAGGGCGGGCAATTTCAGCGACACGTTCAATTGCCAAAGGTACAGAAACGGCGATGAAGGAAGCGGCTCCTAAACTCGTTGATGGTATTACTAAAGGTTCTACCGAAGCGGTCACTAATGTCGCAAAAGAAGTTGGTAAGCAAGTTGCCGAACAAGTTACTGACCAAGTTATGGCTAACTTAGGTAAGGGTTTAAAAGAAGCGGCTGAACAGGGGGGACGTAAACTTGCCAGCGGTCTGATGGATGCCTTCAGTAAAGAGGCGATTGAGCAACTCGTGACTCGATCTGTCGAAGAAGTCGGCAAACAGGCTATTAAGAAAGGCGTCCAGGTCACTGCCGAGGAAATCACTAAGCAAGTGGTGAAAGAGGTTAGCCATGAAGTGATTAAAACAGCAATCAAGGCATGTACTTTTACGACCTTAGATGTGATCCGTGCGACCGCTGGTGCAGGAAAAGCGATTACCGATGGCAGCATAGCCGTTGAGAAAGCCAAACTGCAAAAGCAAATTGAAGAACTGATTTTAAAACAGAATTTCTTAGAGTTTTGCTACGAGTGGTACGACAAAGCTAAAGAACAGCAAATGAAAACTGTAAAAGATCTGATTGAAAAACAAGGCGACAGCTTAGACGGTGCCAGTAAGGCCATCAGTCAGAGTGGCGCACTACAAGCCCGTATCGCAGGTTCAACAGTATAAGTGAGGTTTACCATGACAGATATCAACATTATTTCGGGCCAAGGCCACACTCCAGCGCCCGTTAACACAGACAAGACTGATCAATTGAATGACAACTGTGCCAGTGACGGTATGGATGCTATCTCGCAGATTAATGATCTTATGCTGAAATTGGCCGAGATGTTTAAAAAATTACGCAACGTATTACAGGACTACAACGTTAAGCAGCAACAACTCGGTTGGGACGTACAAATTGCCGCAATGGATGACAAACGTTCCGCTATTGATAAGGCCTGCGAAGCGAGCATCTGGACGGGGGTACTAGAGATCGCCGGAGGCGTCATAGGCATGGCTGGGGTTGGGTTGTCGGGTAAATTTGGCGATGCAGCGACTCACATGAGTGGGGCGTTTAGTAAAGGGATTGAAGGCACAGGTAAAGTAGTCGGTGCCAATATGAGCAAAGAGGCTGAGCTAGAACGCACTATAGGTGATTTTAAGGCGAGTAACGCTCAAAGCTATATCAAGGGTGTTAATGATCTGAATGATAAAGCAAAACAAATTTCAGAGCAGATGCGCTCCTTGATCAAAGATCTCGTCGAATTGCACGGTCGCATTAGCGCGGCAGTACATAACTAGAGTGCTTCTATTCAACATCATTAAGTGTTAGGCCGTACTGGCCTAACACTAAGGAGATCAATATGGATAGTGTAAGTCAATATCTTGCCCGTCAAGGGGTGGCTGTCAGTCCTGCCTATTTTGAAAACAGTCAGTTTGAGTGGGGTAAATGTTGGGATACGCCGCATTGGTCAATGGTGTTTCGCGTTGATGACAACACTCTCACCATTTGTGACTTTTGCAGTAAAGGCAATACCTCGGGGGTCGGCAGTGCGGTTTTGCAGCTAGTGGAACAATTACGTCATTTAAGGCGAAGTCTGCCGGATATTCAACAGATCCGCGGCATGGTAATCCATGATGCTGGCAGACCTGCACAACGTCTCGCCCGTCAGGCGCTGAGAGAAGTATTGCTCAAACAAGGCGCCAAGGAAGTTAATCAGAATGGCGAGACTTGGTTGGTTTACTAGGTCAAACAAACGCTGTTCATGGGCATGGTCACTTAAGAGGCAAAAATATGACTGTCGAAGTTGCATTGGGTAGGCAACATACCTATCACTTTAACGAGAGCCGCTTAGAGCGGGTTCTCACCGCCAACACTTTAGATGAAGCTGGGAAAATGGGCTTACTGGACAAAATACTCGATTGGTTTCGTGGTGGCGTGAAACTCGAAGCGATAAAAGCTTTATATCAGCAAGTAACCGAGCCTGGCGATCTCACTCCTTCCCAAGTGGCAAAAAGATTTTGTGCATTACGTAATCTAGCAGTCGATCAGCATCAAGCCAAATTTACATTGGCTCTAGGCGACAATGGTGAGCAATGGCGTATGTTGCTAAGTATTGGTGGCCGAACAATTTATCAAACGGATAACCGCGATATAGACACGCATTTCTATCAAGTTGCCGCAGTAAAAACCACAATAACGGCCAGTGATGACCTACGAAAAATGGCCTCTGCACTCACGCTGGAAAAATACATTGAAGGTAATATTCAATGTATGTCTGACAATCAAGCTGTACAGCAAGCCTTGCGAAATAGTTTGGCAGATCCTCGCTTTAGCAGTGAACTGTTTACTGGAGTCCTCACCAATGACTGCGAAGCCGCGACCTTTGTCGCTCAATTTGGCGATCTTCAGTGGACGTTTTCCAATCGCGCCGAAACAAATGGTGAGTTTCGAGGTGAATTGCTTAAAAAGGCTTTATATTCAGGTGATTATAAAAATATCAGTGACTTAGCGGCCAAAGGTTTTATGAGCAGTGAGGACAATTCATTGCGTTATGCCGTCACACCGTCTCGCTACGAATTACTCAATTGCGTAGCGGCTCATGGCATGGAGGACGAAGGGCTCGCACGAGTGTTATATCAGGCCAAAGTAGGCAATACCAATTTAGGGGCTCTTTATGGTTTACCCGCCCCCAAAGATGCACAACAGCTAGACAATGTTGATGATTTTATCTTATGCGACGAGGATATTAATCTTGGCGAATCCCAAGCGGATGTTTATGCCGATGAAGCGACATTCTACCAAGGCATAGGGCAGCACCAAACCACCACTACAGGTGATAACTGCTATAAATTACTTCAGCTGAATATCAATGAAGGCTTGCATTATCTCGCGACTAAAGCTAACCCGCATAAGCTGCAAGGAGGCATGCAGAACGTCTTCGATTACCTTGTTGGACGCAACTCAGGTGCGATTGCACTACGTAATTGTATAACCTGCGCTAAGGCTGTCGATATCAATATGGGACTCATGTTGGATCGACAAAATGATAGCGTCGTTCCGCTCAAGTTTTGGGAAGCGATAGATACGAGAGCTGGTGTTATTAGTCAAGTTACGGCTCAGAGTCAAACGATAGGGCTATTGCCTGAACAATCAGTCTCTTCGTTACTATTGAGCGCCTTGCCCCAAGGACAGCGGGCAATAATTACAGTACCTGTCAGTGGGGGAAAAGACTCCCATGCCATGAACTTGTTTCACTTCGATTCGGGCCAATGTTTTTTGGTCGATGGACAAAATGGCAAAAGCTATGATCTTCAACACCCTGCTGATCGCACTGCGTTAGATAGCCAATATAATGCTCAGGGTCGAGACCTCGCGCCGATCACACTCCATACCACAGGAGACTTGCCGAAATTTTAAGCCAATGAATAAGGTATTCAATCGGATCGCTTACGATTTTCTCGTTATTCAGATAAAGGATTGCAATCCGATTTGATACGCCTATTGGCTAATATTGACCTGGCTAAAAACGAATTAGCATCATCTTTTTTCATATTAATTAATGGATTTTCACCTTGTCGAGTGGAACGCCATCAATGCATTCAAATTGAACCACTAAAGGTACCCAAAATGATAAATAATGAAATTGAATTAGATTTTGAAAAGCTTGAAGCCGCCTGCCAGTTAGCTTTGGTGAATCAACAGACCTTAGCTGAACAAGTGGGTTTAACGAGCCAAGATCTCGAGCTAATTTACCAATCTGGCACGAGTAAATATCAGATGGGCTTGCCTGCAGCAGCGATTGTCGATTTTACCTATTTGGTCATGCACCAACCTTGGGATAGACGCTTTCATCTTGGACTGGGGTCTTGCCTACATTGGCTAGGTGAATACCAGCATGCCTTGACCTTCTATGGTTATGCACTCGTGATGGATGCCTGCTCTCCCGAAGCGAGTTTCCGTATTGCGCAGTGCTTTGTGAGCTTAAATGATGACGCCGCGGCAATCGAAGCGTTACAGATGGCCATCTCACAGAGCTACAGTAAGCCAGAGCACCATTTTGTGGGGGATCAAGCACAGCAATTGCTTAGTGCTCTTAATAATCAATAGATAATAGGATTTGCAATCATCATTTATATTATTGAAAGAGGTTTATTATGAATGAGTTAACACATGTTTCTTTATCATCCCCGACTTTAAGCGGTTTAGATTTAGTCAGTTCGGCCCGCGCCTTGCTTAAAACGCAGTTAGGCAGCTTTGATCCCAAACAAGTGCCCCTGAGCTCTGAAGTCGACGCTAAGGTCACTGATATTCAATCCAAGGCACAACTGACACGGAATGAAGCTAAAGAGGCTGCCGATGAGGCTAAAAAAGTGGGTGTAGATCTGGCCAAGTCCGGTTTTTTTAGTAAGCTCGCTTCGGTGGCTTTTGCCGGTATTGCGCTTGGCGTGTCTATCGCTGCCACAATACTCACGGGGGGGGCAGGGGTTCCCTTATTGATAGCCTCTGGCGTTGCTTTTACCTTAGCGGTCGCCGATGCGGGTTGTGCGTTTGCTGACTGGCGCAGTAAAGCTGCCCATGGCGAAGGACTCGCCATGGGCAGCGATTCCATTGCTAATGCCTTAAATGCTTTATTAGGCAAGATGGGGGTAAATGATGATAGAGCACAGTGGTGGGGCAAAGCTGTTTCTATTACATCAAGAGTTGCACTAGCAGTAGGCACTTTATGGAGTGCGGTAGTATCTCCTCCTTCACTTCCTGCGCACATTGCTGGCACAGTCAATATTGTGAACATGGCCCGTAGAAGCGCCGAACCTGTCGTAGAAGGGGTTATCGGTTTAGTGGACCATACCTCGACCAAGGTACTGGATAAGCTAAAAGGCACTTCCCAAAATAAATCACTCGAAGCAGAAGTGTCTAGCGTAAAAGCATACCAACTGCGTCAGTTACAAGCCTCAGCCCTTTCACAGCAAGGTAATATGAAACTCAGTGAGGCACAGTTAGCAGTGAAAGACAGCCAAGCAAAAGAAAAAACGGCGCAATTTGATGCCGAAATCCGTATGAAACAAAGTCAGCAACTCAGAGGAACTAATCAAGCATTACAGCAACAACTTGCAGAGAAAGATGGATTGCTACTGCAGAGTCAAAATCAATTTGAGCAACTACAGTCACGCTTCGATAAATCCAACGTTCAACTATCAGGTGTGATGCAGCAACTACACATGCTACAGCAGCAATTAGCCGAATTACAACCTGTGCGCTAGGAGTCATAGCTTTAGCTAAATCAATATATACAGTGACTTAGCCTGAGTCATTACGGACCACCAGCAGGGATGCTGGTTAGCGTATCAACCGTTTTCCTTTCAGCCGGTTCTTCAATTCTTATCCCACCAGTGAGTTTCTAATAAGTCGTTGTTGACGCTGCTGCATTTAAGCGAATTCAGATCTCAGGTTAACACCTGATGTCAACCCATCCGCTCGCGTTTCACAATGAATCATAGTTTGCAGTAAGGGCTAATCCATATGAGTGCAATACAAATAATTTTGTTTCGACAGCCAGGGAAAATCCACTGTCGGGGTGAAAACTTAGCGATAGACAGCAATCAGTTAGTCGTTACCACTGAGGAGGCTACAGCCTCTGCCATGAGTCGTGACAGTTGGTTGAGCATCTTTTGTTATCCAGGGGAGTTACACGCCTTATATCACGAAATTGCCGATCTGATTGGCCCGAGCACTGAGATGAATCGATTTCAACTTGAATCAGTAAAAATACTCCCCGTATTTGATGAGCTAAGCAATGTCATTGAACAGTTGAAAGGTAATCATAATTTATTGATTAAGTTTATTTTTATGTACTGTCTGGGTATGGATAACGGTTACTTTTCCGGCTTAATGCGTTACTTCTTAGCCCATAACGACAAGATGCTGAGCTATCTCGAGGGCAATTTTATGCAACCTTGGCCAGTCACACGCTTTGCCGAAGATTTAGGCATTGAAGTACGCCGACTCAATTTCTTGTTTTATAAAAACTATGGTGTATCGGCAAAGCAATGGTTGCTAGAACGGCGCTTAAGTTATGCCCGTCAACAACTGATGGTGACCGAGAAGAAAGTGGCCGACATTGCCTTAGATAGTGGTTTTAGCAATCACGCACATTTTACCGAATCGTTTAAGAAACGTTATTTATGCAGCCCAACCGTACTGCGTGCAAACTTCGCATAAGGAGGTCCCATGGACTTAAGTGCCATAGTCAATCAATTGTCTCAGCTATCGACGCGCTCGGCTCAAGAGGTGCAGGCCAAGATGTCTGCAGGTGATTTGAACGATCCTGACAAGATGATCAAAGCCCAATTTGCCATGCAGCAATACTCTAATTTTGTCGGCTATGAGAGCGCCATGATAAAGGCGATTAAAGACATGATCCAGGGGATCATTTCTAAGATTTAACCCCCAATTGCAAGGACTAATTATGTTAACCAGTGCCGATAAACAACTGTTAGTTGAGGCTGCCATTGCCGCCTCAAACCATGGTTTAACATCGCAAGCTTATGCTTTGCTAGCCATTTTCCCTCAACTTATTAGCGATGATGAAGATAGACATATTTGTGCCAGCCTTATCTACTTTGGTTTAAATGAGAACGCTAAAGCACTAAGAGAATTAGCCTCTTGCCAGACAGAAGCCGCCCAAGGATTGAGGTTTTTATTTTCAGGTTTAGGCCCAACAGCTGGGCGTAGTGAAATTATTTCACAGATGTTGCGTGGAGGTTCCAATGGAAATTCATAGCCTAAGTCAGCTTGCTAAAGCCGCCCAGCAAGCCAGTAAAACCACAGAAACAGACCCTAACTTAACGAGCCAGTTTTCACAATTAATGCAATTAGGAGGATCGGATATCAGTCAGGCGGTGAACATAGCGACCCAGCCACAGATTACGGATCCATTACAAGGTGTGATACAGAGTACAGAAAGCCAAGGAGTCGGCCACTCACCCTCTCCGGAGGCCATGTTAGGCGGACAGCTCTTGATGGGTAAAGCCATTGTTGAGGTCGATCTGGCGGCAAAGACTGCTGGCGCCTTATCCCAATCCATAAACAAATTGGTGAATATGCAATGAAATATTTTAAATGGTCAATATTGTTGCTCGTCTTCGCGTTGACTGGGTGCAAAGTCGATCTCTATCGAGATCTTCCCCAAGATGAAGCGAATCAAATGGTTGCCCTGTTGATGCTCAATCACATAGATGCCAGTGCGGAAGCGGATCAAAAATCAGGCAATGTGTCTCTAAAAATAGAGAAAGACCAATTTATCAATGCCGTTGAATTACTGAGGCAAAATGGCTTTCCTAAACCTCATTATGCCAATATCGAGGATTTGTTTCCTTCGGGTCAGTTAGTGACTTCACCTGCCCAAGAGGAAGCGAAAATGGGTTATCTAAAAGAGCAGCAACTCGAGCGTACTTTGTCGAGTATGGATGGGGTGATCAGCGCTAGGGTGTCGATTGCCGAACCTGCACCCGACACCGGGCGTCAGCTTGCACAAACTAAGTCGGCCTCTGTATACATTAAATATTCACCTCAGGCTAACTTAACAAATACGGAAAATCAGATTAAGAGCTTAGTGCAGAATGCCGTTCCTGGGCTGAGCTACGACAATATCAGTGTCTTTTTGCAAGCCGCAAGTTATCGCTATCAAGCCATTACTCAGCCCACTAGCAGTAGTTCATCCCAATTATTAGCCCAGGTCGAAGCGTACAAGTTGCCGTTAGTGATCAGCTTATCGGGAATAATGCTACTCAGCATTGGCGGTATGTGGTGGATGAGACGCAAATAAACATAGCAATTTTTTCTGGAGGAACTATGGACGACTTGACCTCTAATCTACCACGAACATGGGGCGAAGCGACTGGCCAAAACACGTTAAGTCGAGTGTTATCGCCAGCATTATTGACCTTTAATCGTCTCGTTTGGCAACCTGTTGCGACTATGCATCCGAGCTGGTGGCAAGAATTACAATTAACCTTTTGGCAGGCACAGTATCAAGCTGGTACCCGCTTAGCGCAGCGAATTGAAGCGGTTGTGGTTTCCCGTTATGGTTTGGCAGACCAAGTTTTGCCATGGGAACTTAATGATCTCGAGGCTAACCTATTAGTCTGCCGACATAAACTCAGTGCCATAGTGACGGCGTTGGGGCTTTTTCTCCTCAACCGGCCTGATTATGTGTCATTACGTGAATATCGTGATGCCTTGCGTCAAGAGTTAAGCAAGGCACAAATTCAGCAAATTTGGAATTTGTGGCCCCAGAGACCCCAACTTGCGACATATGACTATCGAGACGAAGTGACGGCGACAGAGTTAGTTAGTGTCGCCCAGGCCTGCGCCATTACCCTGATAGCACAATTATGGGGAAACAAACCGTTTTGGCGGGCATTAGCCTTGACCTTACCTGTGCCAGCAACTTTGCCATGTAAAGCGGACTCCTTAGTCCCTATGTCCTTGGATATTCCTCGCTGGTTAATGAGATTGGAGCGACTACTATGAACCCATTTTCAATTGAGGTGCGCGCCTGCGAGATCCGTCGTGAAGGCAACCATTTGATCAGTGCAACAGCGTTACATCGGGCGAGTGAGCTAGCGGATATGGAACACTTAGTTCGCACGCGAATTGCCAAAGCACTCAAAAAAGCCCGCCGTCAATGTGATGCCGCTCAAACCCGTAGCGAGCAGATATTGCAGCAAGCACAGCAAGATGCCCAAGCGCTTAGCGCCCAATGGCAACAGCAAGCTAAAACTATGGCCATCGACGAGGCCATTAGCTGGCATTATAACGAAGCACAGTTAATCCAAGCGCTTACCGATAAGTTGCATGCCAATATTGCCGAGCAAATTAAAAAAGTACTGACTACTTGGATGCAAGAACAAGAGTTGTCTGCATTTTTAATCAAACGGTTAACCGACCAAGTCTGCGAACGAGTAGGGCAAGGTGCTTTAACACTGCAGGTTTCAAATGATGATTTTGCTTCAGTAGCCAAGGCATTCGATAGCCTTATGACAGTGCAAGTCTCGGCGGAGTTAGTCCCTGGACAGGCCGAATTAAGTTCTTCGACTATGACAGCTAAAATTGATCTTAATGAACACTTACAGCAATTACTTGCGGCGTTTGTCCCCGAACCATTAAAGGGCGTAGGCTAAGGAGCTTATTATGGTGCGTATCGATGGTGCCAACGCTGTGGATTTTCATAACACAACGAGTGTAAACGAAACCCATGGACAAGTGTTTCCGGCAAACAATGCAACAGCCATGGCAGCCGCAGAATTAGCCGAAGTGCGTTCTGAAGCATTGGAAGAGACGATGGAAGGATTAAGTCTTGGATTAAGCAGCCATTTGAAAAAGCTAACTTCAGGTAAAGAGCCAACAGATCCCAGATTTAGAGCACTCGAGCAGTTGTTACAACAACTGGGAGACACGCAAGCAACCACAGTCAATAAACTGGTCGAACAGTTTGCGAGCTTAGGCGAGGGGAATGAGCTCCTCTCGCAACTTAAACAATTGGGCTTAGACAGCGGCAACATGATGCTATTAATGATGGCGCTAGTCGTGTCAGGCAAGCTAGGTCAGTCCGCCTATAATAAGCTACGCAAATTATTAACAGAATTACTCGCGCAAGAAGGCGCTGAAATTGCGTTATTTGCCGCCCTTGAAGGCGTTGCACTCGATCATGCTGGCCTGCAAGCCTTGCAACAACTTTATCAACAAGCGGTGCGAGGCGATGCAGGCCTAGCCAAATGGTTTGAATTACTCCAGCATCTTCCTGACCGCCGTAAGCGGATCCGTGTGTTACTCAGAGCCCTGTCTGAACCCCTGAGCGATCAGCACAGCGGGAGAAACATGGTCAAGATAGCTGCGGCGGTAGATGACTTACGCCGATTGCTTATTTTTCTCACCATAGAGGAACATTGCCATATGCTCGCCCGTGCGACTCAGCTTGATGGTGAACAAGTGTTAAAAGTCACGTTACAACTAATAGAACAAGCTTGGGTGTATCCCCAGTGGATTGATGAACAAATACGGTTATTACCCTTAATGCCCGCAAGACGATTGGGATTTCTACGCCGCTGGCGGGAACTGCTGAGTATTATTCCTCTGGCATGTTTTCGCGATCCAGAACAGAAAGAACATGTCGAAGAGGCCATGTTGAGCCTACTTGATGACTGGTGTGATCAGGAATAACGAGCATCTGCTAATGCTCGCTTCACGCTGACCAAGTGCAATACCTATACAGGAGTTGACGCACGGTTGCTTGATTGTTCAGCGAGCCTTTGCTTGTCGCATAAGACTCGATATTGGCCCTGTAACACAAGAGGTATTTAAGCAGGAACGCCATTAGTCTCAGGTGTACACCTGATATTCATTTCCCCTGACTCAGGTCAAACTTTCATCAAGGTCACACTTTCACCAATTGAGGGGGGCGCTAGATGAATGCACATGACCAATTATTGGCCCAGTTCGGCCAAGCACTCGGCTTACCATTAGTGTTTGATGCTAATGGACAGTGTCTGTTAATGCTAGATGAAAAATTAATGATCTCCATACGTTACGGCGATGTGCAATGGACGTTTTATTGCATGCTTGCTCAGCCGCTGGCTGAAAAGCACTATTGGCAAGCATGTTTGCAATTGAATCTCCAACTTGCTGAACAAGGTAAGGGCTGTATCTGCTATGAGCCTCAGGCCGATGCATTGTTATATTTAACCTTTATTTCTATGCCAGCCAGTGCACTCCAGCTCCGCGAATTTCTCGGTGACTTAGCCGACACTTATCAAGCACTGCTGAGCCATGTCGAAACCGAAATGACAGGGCAAACCTCATCAATAAATACCATAAACCTCAGTGCGGGAGGACAATAATATGGCCTTAGATATTAATGCATTTAGTCATGCGGCTAAGCTTGACGACCGTCTTACCTTAGTCGATACCCCCGAGGGCATACCGACGATTATAGCGGCCAAAGAAGGCTTTAAAGAAAAATTACTGAGCATGCTTAGCCACATTCCTTTACTCAAAAATACCCAAGCGGTCCAAGATTATGTCAATGGCTTATCACTCGATAATAAGCAAGTGTTGGGCGTGTTCTTGCAGGCATTGGCGGCAAGATTTGGTCATGATGCTGCACTGGATATAGTCGATGCCGTCGATTTGTCCGGCCTTACTCCATTAACCCTGCGCACGATCGAACAACTCACCGAGCGGAGTGAGGCATTTGCGCCTCTCCACCTTCCTTTAGACATATGTGAGACTGATGAAGATGCGCCCAAATTGCTTGTCTTACCTTCCCCTATCGCGATTGAGTCCGAGTCGTCGGAGAAGCAAACGCCCAGCCCCTCAGAGCTTACACCTTTAACCGATCCCATAGCCGTTGCTAAAGGCATCAGGGGGACGGCTTCCCATACTTTAAACCAGCAGCCTATAGCGTCACAGGATTTTTTACATGCACAAGATCAATGTCTTAAACAGTTGTTAACCACACCAATACCACAAAAAATAACTATGCCGACCACTCAAACTTGGTTGGCTTCTTGGGTGTATTCAGAACCTGAACCCATTAAAACCTTACAACAAGCCATTAAAAATTATAATCAAGTACTCAGTGACACTCAGCTCGCAACATGTATACAAAACTTAAATCAGAGTCGAGATCCCTTGATTACCAGCGATGAACTGACTGCGCAGCGAGAGCTTGTCACAACTGCGCTAGCAAAAGTTAAGCAGGCTTTAACTCTAGTCGCTGAGTTGAACGCGAATTTGTCGGTGGAACAGAGCGGTGTCCTGTCGCCACTACTGGCCGAAGTCAATCTGGGATTATCGCAATATGAGGTCTTAACGGCGGCAATGCTGACATATGAGCAAGCCTTATTAGCATCGAACCCGGTGCGCCAAGCCTTATCTGAGTTTCATGCCGCGCTTCCCTATGCACTACAAAACAAGCTGACAGCGGATACCTTAGTGAGCAGTTATCAACTGTTTTCCCCTTTGATGCAAACTGAATTAGGTCAGACAGAGAGAGTAGAATACTTAGCGGCAAGCTTAGTCTCTATGCTCAATGAAGAGAACATCAGCGCGGTCTCTGAGCAAAAAAAAATGATGCCTGAGGTCAAAAGCTTAGTATTACTCATTAAGCAGTTTGTGCTAGAACCCATGCAAGAACCCCTGGCCGTAAGTTCTTCATTTCAAACTCCATTTGAAGCGCAGCAGGCCGAAGCCGAACAGTATTTAACTCAGATAGAACAAGCACAAACCTTACTAGCCGCTTGTCTTGCACGGGCCAGTAAGCTCAGTGGAGAAGCGCTCATCACTGTCGGTAAGCAAGTGCAACTCGAAGATCATTTAGCGGCAGTGAAACAGGCAGGAGCTCAACTCGGTACAGTATTATATAAGGCTATCAACCCAGCTGAAGAAGAGGTCCAAGTCGATGATCTCACCGCAACATTACTGTATCTTGGCGGACAAGAGTATGTCGAGAAAGGCAGTCGTTTGCAGTTCGATGAGCCAGTTCACTTTGATGATCTCGCCCTTGAGCTAACGCTAAGAAATGAGCTAGATGGCAGTACTTTTGCCCCCCAAGTGGCAAGCTTAGCGCAGCAAGTTCTACAAACTCAGCATCAACTTAATTGGTTTGAGGGCGTAAGCTCCATCAGCTTTAGCCCAAATAATTCACAAGATATTTCACTGTTTGATGATGTTAACAACCTGCGACTAGTTTCGCAGATTGAGCAAGATCAAACTCGTTATCACAGTTTTCTTACCGAACGTCTTTCCCTGTGTAATGATTATCATCGAGCCGTGACTGAGCTGCTGTTAGCTGTTCCCTCTGAGACGGTGCGTAATCAGCTATCCCAAGAACTCGTGCACATTAATGCGGACCAAGATGCGACCCGAACTTTAGTCGAGCGACTCAATCGACTGCAGAGTGCACAAGACGTGTTAGTGATTGCGGGTAATAACGTCGCTAAATTGTCAGCGTTAACACAGCAACTTGAGCATGTAAGGAGGGAAACAAATGCTGAACGTGCTGCGGTTAATCTGAGTTATTTCCTTAGCTATCTTCCTGAATTAAAAAATAATAATGAACAAGTGCGCGCCTTAACTCAAGAGCAGCATCTCTTATCGGCCAAACTGGACAAATTGACTGAACATTTACAGCAATTATATGGCGATGGCCTAGTACAAACCTTAGCCGAGCCAGAGGCCAGTTCCCCTGAACTGCGCGCTTTTCGCACTGTGACTAGCCAGTTAGCGGAAGTCAATCGCTCCCTTGAAGAACTCGATGATGCCTACCAACATGGTTTGTTACAGCTGAAAAAGGCCACTATCACAGCAAAAAATAATGGCGGCTTTCCAGAACAAGGGGGTATGGCGAGTAGCCATGCATGGCAAAGTTGGTTAGTGCAAAAGTTTGTCGGCAATTGGTCTTCCCAATATCGCCCAAGTTTAGAAGAACTTATTTTATCTAGGCAACTGGCTAAAAATAACATGAGCAGTGTCGCCGAGGCTTATCTCGCTTTAGCCTCAAGTGTTAAAGATTCGAAAACGAGCTTAGTAAATGTGTCTGTTTTAACCTCGCCCAAGGTCATGGTGGCAGCACTGGGCGACCTGCATAATTGGTCTATGGCACACCCGATAGAGGCACGTGAGCTCGCAGGCAATTTAACTCAAGCCTACAATATTATTTTGGCTAACCCCGGTACCTTTGGGCAGGAACTGGTTAACACTGTCACCACAGTGTGGCAAACCGGGACAGTACAAAACCAAGTGCACGATATTCTGCAAGGTAAGAGAGAAGAGCTACCCGATAAAACGAATTTCGCTATGACACCGCAAATGATTGCGTTATTACACATGGCACAGTTAGCACCGTATATTGCGGGTGGGGCGAAAGGGGCTGCGAATACAGGCATAGGTGGGCCTTTAGTCAGTGGTGTATTTGGGATGATGTTTCCCAGCGCAGGGATAGCAACACCTGTCGTCGGCTTAGTTGGCGGCATCCTGCAAACCTGGTCCGAACGTCAGCTTGCCAATAACATGCGTGAGTATCGCAGCAGTGAAGTCATGGTGAATGCTTTAATTAAAGGTATGCAGGCAGAAGGCGGGCTGAGTGCTCGTGGCGAGGCCATTGCTGGCTATATGCTACAGCGACAGGCTCTGCAAGATGTTGGTACTGTCGCCCGTGATTGTTTTGAAGTCGGTAAAGTAGGCGCAGTCAAGCGTGCATTCACAGATATCGCCAATTGGTGGAAACATGCTTCAACGGGAGCCAAAGCCTTCGCTGTGGTGATGACAATTGTGGCGGCCTCTGTGGTATCGGTTGGAGCGATCGCGGCGGCAGTGTTTACCTTAGGGACTGGCGGCGTCGGTATAGTGGCAGCCGTGGTGCTTGGCTTGGGAGGATTAATGGCTGGCGCCTATTCTTCCAAGGCTGTGGTGTCGACATTGCAAGGGGCTAATTTTTTAGGCATGGCCGATACTGCCCGCGCGGCCGAGGCTGAAATGACAGAAAAAAGGATCGAGCAAGCATTTGCGCAATTGGCTCACACTCCTGTATCTCAAACCTCAGTCATTAAGACGACGGCCCTCAGTGCATCAGGCACCCAAGAAATCCCTAAATCGATGGCGGATGTACTGGGGCTTGAACAGCATCAAGCTGTGCTAAAAGCACATTTTCTGCCGCAATTAGTCGGCCTCGATAGTGATGCGCAGCAGGCCATATTTGTTCAGGGCATGCGGCAATACGCCAATGATAAAAGCCACGAAATAGAAATAAATCAAGCAATAGACAGAGATAAAACCGTCGAGCGAGCCATGAAATGGGTAGCTGAACTGGACATAATGCCAGCGCAATTACAGCAATGCATGGCAGAAATCGATGCGGCCTTATTGACGGAGATCTCGTCTCGATAATCCATAGAGTTTGAATCGCTGTTGATTTAGTACTTGCGGGTATTCAGGTGTTCACCTGATACCCGCTTTTTATTGTCTGGGAGAAGATAAGACCGAGAGTTAATGCAGGAGAAGCGATATGGATTTACAACTAACGCGCAATCTCGAACAATTTTTCCGGTTAGTGAATCACTGGCCTGTGAAGCTTGAGGCACGCATTGAATGCCATTGGCCTCCACACGGAGTGTTACTAGAGTGCCATCAAGGACGATTGTTGATGACGACTTGGTTGCTTAATACACCCGTCCGTGATCTCAAACCTCATTTATCACGTTGGCATCCAGAAGCTTTTGCAGGCAGAGTTCAGCGACTTTTCATCGTCAAAAACCGTCTAATGATCAGTTGCCTCTGTCCATCGACACACCAGGGTCATGATTGGTATCACTTGTATCAGCTGCAACAAAAATTCCTAAATCGTATGCTCATAGGAGGTCAATGATGAACCTCATCAGTCGTTGGTTAAGTAAAGCCGCAGGGCGTCACGATATCATCTTAAGTGCCATGTTAATGGTAGCCGTATTTATGATGATCTTGCCTCTACCGACACCTTTAGTCGATGTTTTAATTGCCTTAAACCTCGGCTTGTCCATAGTGTTATTGATGATCGCCATTTACATCCGTGACCCTTTAGAGTTCTCAGTCTTTCCATCCCTACTACTGATCACAACCTTGTACCGTCTGGCACTCACTATCAGCACCAGTCGTTTGATTTTACTGCAGCATGATGCAGGGGATATCGTATATACCTTCGGTAACTTCGTCGTCGGCGGCAATTTAGCGGTCGGAATTATTATCTTTGCTATCATCACCATAGTGCAGTTTATCGTGATTACTAAGGGTTCCGAGCGGGTGGCGGAGGTGAGTGCACGTTTTTCCCTCGATGGAATGCCAGGTAAGCAAATGAGTATCGATGGCGACATGCGTGCTGGCATCATTGACGCTAAAGAGGCAAAACGCCAACGTGCGCAAGTTCAGAAAGAAAGTCAGCTCTATGGCGCGATGGACGGCGCGATGAAGTTTGTCAAAGGCGATGCCATCGCCAGTATTATCGTCATTTTAACCAATATCATAGGAGGTATCGCTGTCGGTGTCATGCAGCACAATATGTCGGCTGCCGAAGCATTAAATACCTATGCAGTCTTGTCTGTCGGGGATGGTTTGATAGCCCAAATACCTTCGCTACTGATTTCAGTCACCGCAGGCTTAATCGTGACCCGAGTGCCAGGAGAGCAGAGACAGAACTTAGCCAACGAATTAGTGATGCAAGTAGGACGTCAACCTGCATCATTGCAAATGGCGGGGATCGTGATGTTCATCTTTGCCTTAATCCCAGGTTTCCCAATTTTAGTCTTCGGCACACTCGGTTCGGTCGTCTTAGGGGCTTCATGGTGGTTGACGCGTCAGCAAAAACGAGCGAGTGCTCAAGGGGATGAGAGCCATTTCACCGAAACAGGTAAAAGTGAGATGGCCAATATCGACAATATGGCGCCGGGAGCTGTACCGCTGATTTTATATCTTGGTGCCGATGTGCCTATCCATGGGGTTAAAGAAGCACTGCAAAAACTGCGTTGGCAATGGTTTGAGCAATTGGGCGTGCCATTACCGGAAATACAATTACAGATAGCTAAGAAAGGCACCCTAGGCCGCTGTGATGTACTTTTGTACCAAGAGCCCGTATTGCAACTGCAATTAGCACCACAGGAAGTCCTGTTGATTGACCCCATCGCAACGATTCCATGCCGTGTCGAGTCCATCCCTTTTAGTAATCAAAGATTGCATTGGATCAAAGGTAATGCGCTTGAGCAGGCGGAGGCCCAAGGTTTAGCGCTTTGCCGTGATGAGCAAATTCCTGCTTATGTGATGGGTAAAGTGATCGACCGCTATGCGGGGGAGTTTATCGGCGTACAAGAAACCCGTTATTTAATGGATGCCATGGAGGCTCGCTACGGTGAGCTAGTCAAAGAACTTCAACGACTGTTGTCTGTGGGGAAGGTCGCCGAGATCCTACAACGCTTAGTCGAAGAGGGGATTTCAGTGCGCGATCTACGGACTATTTTTGAAACCTTAGTCGAATGGGTACCAAAGGAGAAAGACATCATCATGTTAACTGAGTATGTGCGGATTGCGCTTCGCCGCCATATTCGCCGCAAGTTTGCGACCCCACAAGGTTGGATTGCTGTGCTTATGGTCGGAGAAGGAATTGAAAATGTGATCCGTGAATCGATACGACAATCGACAGCCGGCTCTTATTCAGCCTTAGATATGGCGCAAACTCAGCAAATATTAACTTGCATTCAAGAACAGCAGCCACCGGAGCAAACCTGTGTACTGCTGACTTCGCTCGATGTGCGCCGTTACCTGCGAAAAATCGTAGAACGCGAGTTATTTAGCACACCCGTTTTGTCGTTTCAGGAATTAGGCGACGATGCAGAAATAAAAGTCATAGGCCAAGTGGACTTAGTGGGTGACATGCTCGATGCCGCACTGGCGAGCTAATGGAGGCGATAGATGAAATTACCCAGTAAAGAAACACTTTATGCACAACTCGAACCTCGCTTATTCGCCGCTCAGAGTCTGTTGCCAGTGCCATCGGTTCGCTATTTCGGCAAAGTTCAAGAGGTGGGGGCCACGCTCGTGCGGGCAACTTTGCCCGGTGCGCATCAAGGAGAGCTCTGTCTCATTGGCAATCGCCTACGTGCCGAAGTGGTTGCGGTCAAAGGCAATGAAGCCCTGTTATCGCCCTTTGACATTACGGCGGGACTATGCAGTGGGGAGTTAGTGGAAACATTAGGCCACGGGCATCAAGTCCCCTTAGGACAAGGTCTGCTCGGTCGGGTTGTTGACGGCCTTGGTGCCCCTATGGATGGCTATGGACTTACGGCAACGGCATTAAGACCTAACCAAGGTTCAGCCCCTAATCCATTATCACGACAACTGATTGATACTGTCATGCCCATGGGGATCCGCGCTATTGACAGCGCTCTAGCCTGTGGCGTCGGCCAGAGGATTGGTATTTTTGCTGCAGCAGGAGGGGGGAAAAGTACCTTGCTTGGCATGATCGCTGCGCACTGCCAAGCAGATGTGATCGTACTGGCCTTAGTCGGCGAGCGTGGCCGTGAAGTCCGTGAGTTTATTGAATATAACCTCACTCCAGAGGCAAGAGCGCGCACTGTGATGGTAGTTGCCACATCGGATCGTCCTCCGCTTGAGCGAATGAAAGCCACACTAACAGCAACGACGATTGCCGAGTACTTTCGTGATCAAGGTAAGAATGTGCTGTTGATGGTGGATTCACTAACCAGATTTGCCCGCAGTGCCAGAGAAATTGCGTTGGCGGCTGGCGAGAGCCCAGTGTCGAGCGGTTATCCACCAAGTGTCTTTGTCAATTTATCGGCCCTAGTCGAGCGAGCAGGCCCTGCAGCCCAAGGCAGTATCACTGGCATTTATACCGTACTGGTTGAAGGGGATGATATGAATGAACCTATCGCCGATGAAGTTCGTTCCTTACTCGATGGCCACATAGTACTATCACGTCGACTCGCGGGAGCGGGGCATTACCCTGCAATTGATATCAATGCCAGTGTCAGCAGGGTAATGGATCAGATTGTTAGCCCTGAACAGCGTTGTCATGCCGCCAAGATGCGCCAGTTACTGGCATTGTATCAAGAGGTTCAATTACTGATCCGAGTGGGTGAATACGTTAAAGGTGCAGATAAAGAGACCGATGAAGCCGTCGCTCGCCATCAGGATATTCAGCAGTTTTTATGTCAATCAGTCAATGAATTCAGTCCCTATGAAGAGACACTACAAAAATTACAGTTATTGCTTTCAAGCCATTAATGGGAGCGACTGAAAAATGAACCCATCCCAACTTACAATAAAAGACCGGCAATTATTACAGCGGTTACTCGTAATTCGTAGCGACAAAGAAGCTAAATTACGCCGAGAACTGGTCTTACATAGGCAAAAATTCAGAGAACTACTTGACCGGCAAATCCTCATCAACCTTGATCGGCAAGCGCAAACTAATCGGCTGCGTCAGTGGCAGATACCGGCACAAATATTAACCCCAACTGAGCTAATCACCTTTAAGTTGACCTTGATGAATGAATACCAAAAAGAAAGGGCATTAGCCGAAACGGCTGAAATGCTGGTAATTGAAAGAGAGCAGCTTGAATCCACTATGGTGCATATGCAAAAGGCGATTCTTTGGTTAGTTAAATCCCAACAAAAACTGCAGGAGGTTGTCGATGAATAATCCAATGGCGATAGCGCGAACATCGAAAATATCTTTCCCCAGTGTTGAAGCCAGACAAGAGTCAGATCCAGAAATGCGTCGCTTGTTTAACCGTTATTTTTGCGGTCAACAGGAAGATGACAACCCCATATCGAACAAAGATCGACTTACCGCTAAGGCGCTACTCAGCCGTGATGGTGGTGTGTATCGGCAAGGGGCGGCCGAAGTGATCCGGCAAGGTGAGCAACTATGCTATCGCTTGCTCAATGGCCCTATGATGGGATTAGTGATCCAAGCCTGTTACCAACCACGAGGAATTCAATTGCAGTTGTTTCCTAAGACAGCGCGTCAATCGGAACTGCTTGCGAGACTCTTACCTAAACTCAACGAGCAACTACAAGGGCGACGCTTCGCCATTCATTTAGATCTTATGCCAACCAACACAGCAGAGACGAGGTAGACGAATGAACATCAATACATTGATCAATGCTAGTCAAGTCATAGGCCGTGGCCTAGCCCAACAAGCTTGCCGGATCGAACTGATGCGTATCGGGGGGGATGGAGTATTCTGGCAGAGACGCAATGCACCATTAGGAGTAGGTCTGTGGTGTTCTAAACAGGATTGGCAACAGTGGGTGACCACACTTACTGGCGTAACTTCTCCGTCTGAGGTTGCCAGTGATTTATTACCTTGTATCAGTGCGGTAGCATTTGAAGCCGCGGGTGAATGGTTAGTCGATGTCCTCGAAGAAATCCCTAAGCCATTTGGATTGGTGCCAGATATTTATCCCGTGTTAACGCTTCAAACGGCGCAATTGGGGCAAGGGAACGCAGAGTATGCCAGCCAATTAGCGTGTGTCTTAGTTGATTGGTCGCAAGATGACTGGCAGAGCCAAGTCGAGTCATGGTCAGCATTTTCAGGTAAAACGGCAGATGTTAGTTTGAGTTTAGTGGCCGGTTTTGTGCCCCAATTAACGCCCATACCAGATTTACCTGAGATAGGAGGTGGGGTATGGCTCGATGGTGATGTGCAAATCGAGCAGGGTGAAGCCCTATTATGGGCAGATGGGCCTTTGGCTAAGATCAAGTTTATTACCCCCATTGATGGTCCCCAAGTCCAACTCGAAATCGTGTCTTTATTGCCTAAGATGGACGCTATTCAGTCCCCTTTGATCGCCGAGATCGGTCGAGTGAGTCTGTCTCTGGCTAAGCTCGGGGCTATGATGGCTGGTGACAAGCTAACGCTGGCAGTCACCCTGAATAGTCAAATGATTTTAGGGCGGCTTAGTTCTCAGTACGGTCAAGAGCAGCACCAAACCCTCGCGAGTATCCATCTCCTGCGCGGAGAGTCGGGATTGCTCGCGCAAATCGAGGCTCTAGTTTAAAGGTAACGGTATTGCATTCACTGATGTTAGCGGTTTTAAGTCAGCTAAGGTCTTCACCTGATACAGGTTAATCGCAAAGCGCGCCATGATGGAACCCTAGCCACAAAGGAGGTTTCCATGACCTTACTCGACCACCCAGTCCAATTGATCATTATGTTGTTTTGCCTGTCACTGCTGCCGCTGTTTGCTGTGATGGGCACCTCATTCTTGAAATTGGCAATCGTATTCTCTATGTTGCGTAACGCTCTAGGGATCCAGCAGATCCCACCCAATATGGCAATTTACGGCCTCGCATTAATCCTCACCCTATTCACCATGGCACCCGTGGGGATGGCAATCAATGACAATCTCAAAGCCACCCCCATAGTGTTCGATGCGCCCAATGTCTTTGAGCAAATCAACACTGAAGCTATCGCTCCTTACCGCGCGTTTCTCGACAAAAACACCAGCAACACTCAGATTGAATTCTTCGCCAATATAGGTCACAAGGTCTGGCCCGAAAAATACCAGCAAGTGCTGACCAAAGACTCACTGTTAGTCATGGTGCCAGCCTTCACTATGAGTCAGCTCATAGAGGCATTTAAGATAGGCTTACTCATCTATCTTCCCTTTGTCGCAATTGACCTTATCGTCTCCAATATTTTACTGGCAATGGGCATGATGATGGTCTCGCCCATGACCATAGCGCTACCTTTCAAGTTGTTGATTTTTATCTTGATGGGTGGATGGGAAAAACTGATCAGCCAACTAATGATGTCATTCTCATGAGCGAAACTATCATAGTACATTTCACCTCAGAACTACTGTGGATGGTGTTACTGCTGTCGCTACCTGTCGTTATTGTGGCCTCAGTTGTCGGAGTTTTGGTTAGTCTTATTCAAGCCCTGACCCAAATCCAAGACCAAACACTGCAGTTTCTAATCAAACTCATCGCCGTGTGCGTGACACTCGTGGTCTGTTATCACTGGATGGGCAGCTCACTGTTGAATTACGCCAGCATGGCTTTCGATCAAATTAGCCAAATGGGGGATTAGTGATGACAACTCTGCTGCCCAATCTGTTAACGGCACAACTTCCTGTATTGGCACTCTGTATGATGCGACCATTAGGCATGATGCTGTTATTACCCCTATTTAAAGGTGGGGCTATGGGTAGCACATTAATCCGTAATAGCCTGATTTTAATGTTTGCTTTACCTACTGTGCTGGCAATGGATGAAATGCAGCCGATACTACAACAGGCCGACACTTGGATGCTCATCAGCCTATTTGGCAAAGAAATGATTGTAGGCGTCTTACTTGGTTTTTGTGCCGCTATTCCCTTTTGGGCAATAGATATGGCGGGATTTGTGATTGACACCATGCGGGGAGCATCCATGTCGACTGTGCTTAATCCCTTGATGGGACTGCAATCATCGATTTATGGCATGCTGTTTACTCAAGTTCTGACAGTGCTGTTTTTAGTCTCGGGTGGTTTTAATTTTCTGTTAACCGCACTCTATCAATCCTATCAACAACTTCCCCCAGGATTTAATTTAACGCTAGCCCAACCCTTGATGGTGTTTATAGCCCATGAGTGGCAATTGATGTGCCAACTTTGCCTCAGTTTTGCTATGCCCGCCATGGTGATTATGATCTTAGTCGATGTCGCCTTAGGGCTAGTAAACCGCTCGGCGCAGCAGTTAAATGTGTTCTTTTTGTCTATGCCCATTAAAAGCGCTTTGGTCTTACTGTTATTAATCTACAGCCTACAGTTTGCCTTGTCCCATTACCTACAGACCATTTCTGGGGTAGAGCAGCACGTAGATATTTTGTTTGGACTCTTAGCAGGGCACTAGTGCCCCTGACGGATGTGACCTATGGCCGAGAAAACAGAAAAACCCACAGAAAAACGCTTACGAGAAGCGAGAAATCGCGGCCAGGTCATTAAAAGTGCAGAAATCGTCACCGGACTACAGATGGCGATCATTCTCGGGTACTTTCTCTACGAAGGGCCCGCACTCGTTCAAGCCATTATGGCGTTAATCGACTTAACCATTAATGCTATCAATCTTCCCCTCGAAACGGCGGCCGAGCAAATCGTGGGTACCTTCGCCATGCTGGCATTACGTTTTCTCGGTGGGCTGACATTAGTACTCGTGTTTACCATAGTGGTGGGGAACTTAGTCCAAACAGGCCCCGTTTGGGCGACTGAGTCTATAATGCCGAGCATGAATAAACTCAATGTTATGAATAATGCTAAGCAACTTATTTCACTGAAAAGTCTATTCGAGCTCGCTAAAAACCTCGTCAAAGTGACAGTGTTGAGTTTAGTGTTTTACTATCTGCTCCATCGTTACGTTAACGCCTTTCAATACTTGCCTTTATGCGGAGAAGCCTGCGGCATCAGTGTGATTTCGACCATGATCACATGGCTCTGGGGAAGCTTTTTAGGATGCTACTTAATATTTGGGATCGCCGATTATGCATTTCAACGCTATAGCCTAATGAAAGAGCTCAAAATGTCCAAAGATGACACCAAACAAGAGTACAAAGATTCTGAAGGGAACCCCGAAATGAAACAGAAACGCCGCGAAACACAGCGTGAAGTGGCGTCTGGCAGCCTTGCCAATAACGTTCGCAAAGCCACTGTGGTTGTACGAAATCCAACCCATATTGCCGTGTGTTTGTATTATTGCGAAGGCGAGACACCGTTGCCTAAAGTGCTCGAAAAAGCCGAAGATCACATGGCCTTACACATAGTGGCTTTAGCCGAGAAAGCAGGGGTGCCAATAGTCGAGAACATTCCATTGGCACGCGCTTTATTTAAACATGTTGAGACTGGAGACGTGATTCCAGAGAGCCTATTTGAGCCCGTAGCAGAGCTATTGCGTTTAGTGATGGCTATATCCTATGACAATATGGAGTAACAGGTTTTACTGTAAGCAAATAGGATAGTTGATGATAATCGTCTCTTAGGAATCCCCTAATGAATGCTATGAAATTCAAATAAGTGGCCACAGCTTATATTGTTTGAAGTAATCAATTTCGGCAAAAAACTATTAATCCAACCCCATAAACTGGCGTTAATTCGATACATTTACTAATCAGAAATGAGCCTGATAACTTTCCTATACCAACTCATTTTTCCCCAGACGAGTTATTTACTCTTCAGTTGTGCTAAAGCGCTTTCTCTGCAGATACGACTAGTGAGCGTGTAATTTTTATAGATGGATAACTATTTATGCAATTTGTGTTGTTTAACTCAGGTTCACACTCGTTCGTCGTGATAATGCGCAAAACACATTGGTTAAGCTCTATAACTTGCGAAAACTGCACTTTAATAACGATTAAGGTGCAGAACTTTTTTCAAATTAACAATGTGCAATGTAATTGGTATCGCTTCTATCAAACTGACCTATTTTTTTAGAGCACTACAATTAGACTCTAAGACCATTGTTATTCAACGGATTTAGAAAGCGGGAGCTCTTTTTGCCCTGCATAGAAAACCACAAGTGTAACGCCTTCTTTACCTGTATAACCGCGATGAGCGCTGCCAACCATCTCTGGCAATACCTCACCCGCTGTCAAAACACGTTTTTCGCCAGTAGATCTTTTTTCCACTGTTAATATCCCACTCAACACATAAGCAGCATTGGGTATCGGGTGTTCATGCCAAGCAAGACTCGTATTTGGTGCAACAGTAATTCTAAGCACTGACAGCTGCGGAGTCCCCTTGGGGTATTCCTTATAAACCACTCCATCCCAAGATTGTTCTGTTTCAAGTAGTTTTTCAACATTAATACCCGCAGTATCTGTATTTTGTGCACTAGTTGTAAATGGAGTGATAAGAAACACTAAACAAAATGTACTGATTAATAGAATTTGACGCATGCTGTGTCGTTGTCCCTAGTTAGCGTTAATCGCTTATAAAAAAACTAATAATAACATTGGGAAATAAGGTCATAAACTATTATTACTGGCTAATGTCTCTTTATATTAGAATGTGCGCGTAAATTTACACTTACTATTTTCTATTCATCATTGTTGAACAAATCATTGAGGCGTTTAGGAAATATTTAGAACATCTATTTATAGTACCACTCGGG
>NZ_VXCT01000045.1:0-40747 GCF_052850535.1 Shewanella sp. 1180_01 | reverse complement strand
TCATCGATACCGAAATACTGGTGTTAACGCTCTTTCGTTGGGCAAATAGTTTAAGAGAAACCTCATCCAAGCCATTGATCGCTATTGACGGCAAAACCTTGCGGGGTGCTGTTAATCAACATGGTGCTAAAAATGCGCTACACCTCGTTTCGGCCTTTGATACCGAACAAGGAATTGTGCTGTATCAGCAAGATACACAGACCAAAGGTAACGAAATCGCAACGGTTCAAGCGCTGTTGCACATGTTAGACATTAAAGATGCTGTTGTAACCTTTGATGCACTTCACTGCCAGCGGGAAACGCTTCAACAAATTATCAAAGCTAAAGGCGACTATGTTGTTCAGGTAAAAGGCAACCAACCGCTACTGAGGCAGGCCATTGAGATGCAATTTCAACCTCACTGGGATAACGACGGCGTCGACATATTAAGTATCGAAGAGGATGACAAGGGGCATGGCCGTAAGGAGCGTCGCACAACGTTTCAAGTCCCAGCAAAGCTGCCACAGGCGCTCGCGAAAAAGTGGCTATCAGCCAAGTCACTCATAGCAGTTGAACGTCAACGAACATGTAAAGGCATTACAACCATAAATACGGATTATTACTTAAGCTCTTTACCTTTAGACGTCGAACTTGCAGCCAAAGCGGTGCGTCAGCATTGGCACATCGAGAACCTGCAACACTGGGTGCTTGACGTCACTTTTAGGGAAGACTGTTCAAGGATTGGTGACCGTGAAAACGCGAAGAAGATGGCGCTATTTCGCCGTATCGTGATAAACCTTCTAGAGCAGCATCCGCTAAAAGCCAGCAAACCAACCAAGATAAGAAAGGCAGCATGGAATGGCGATTTTAGGAGCGAGATTTTCTTTGGTTAAGAGATTTACAAAGCTTAATCCCGCTCTGTCACATTGTTGATTGCCCTGCCAATATTCTGATTATTAAGTTAGTTGATGAAGTGTAACATAAGTTTTTCGGCTAAGTGGCAAGGCTAATTTAAATTGTAAGCTTGAATAATTTAACTTTAATATAATTGCAACTTTAACTTTATTGATTTTACATATTTATGCCGTTAAATGTCATTTTAGTTAGACGTTTAAAAGGTTCATAAAGAACAGGTTACGACAGATATATTAATAGCATTTAAGCATATGCTGAACTAAAAATTCTGCAGTAAACAATTTCTAAACCTACTTTTTTGTTCGAAAAATATACACGCCGATTTTCAGTGCGTAATCTTTCCTGAATGCAATTTAATATTTAGGTATGACATCGATGATTCTGTTTATACATTCATCTTAATCAGATGGTAAACTTTGTTAATTAGTATTTACATCTGAAGGATGTTGTGTAAAATGCGTTTAAATTTTTGTGTATACAGATATTAGGCATTTTTACCTATGTTTAAGCAATGGAATGTATGTTTAGCTATACTAGTCTTATTTTTTTGTAGCCTTGCTAAGGCCGATTTTAATAGTGACTACAAAAAATTCGAAGTGTACGTTGATCAAAATGGAAACTATATCTTAAGGGTTCCACCTACCTTTGTTCTCATAGCTGCAGATATAAATATCCCACTAAATATTACGCCTAAAAATGGTGTGTTCAAGCTTATTCAGAATGGTTTAGCATGGTCGTTAGTACCAATAACTCAAGGTGAGTTTGAGAGTTTAACTTTAACAGCTGCATCCAATATAACATTAGAGTTCCATGATGTAGATGGCGATGGTGTTAATGATCTGATTCTTCGTGATGTCAGTGGAAATAGAGATAGTTTTATTGTCAGTAACTTAACCGGAATCGCTAATGTTGATGCTTATAGTATAAGTCGCAATGGTATTGATCTATCCCAAGGAAGTGCGCTGACTTTAAAAGATGTCAATGGTGATGGCATAACAGATATTATAAATGGAGATGCCTCAGGCGACCCAATGACTTACTTGGGGTCACGCTCTGGACAACTGATTGATACCTCTGCATTGGATTTATTTACAAATCCCGGAAACGTTGTTGGTCTTAGTGCTGGAGAATTTAAGGTTACTGAATCTGGGGCCGCAACATATAACATTCCCTTTATTTTACCTCAGGGAATTTCAGGCGTTGTTCCGCAGATAGGCTTAACTTATAACAGCCAAAGTGGTGACGGTGTTTTAGGTGTAGGCTGGAATATATCTGGCTTGTCTGTAATTAGTAGATGTCCTAAAAATATTGTAACTGATGGGTTTATCGCTGGAGTTAAATTTAATGATAGTGACGCATTGTGTTTAAATGGACAAAGATTAATACTTAACAAAAATAGTAGTGATGAGTATCACACAGAAGTTGATAGTTTTAGTATAATTAAGCGCTATGATGGTAATCATGGTCCGAGTTATTTCAGTGTGACTAATAAGGCTAATGAGGTATATTATTATGGTGGGGCACCTAATAATATATCAATGAGTGAAGATGCCTATGTTACACGTACGGGAAAAAAATATACCTCTGATTCTGAAGCTGCAAGTTGGGTATTAAAAGCTATTGTTGATAATAAAGGTAATTATATAAGGTATGATTATAATAGAAACCAAGATAATGGCAGCCACACAATTAAAAACATTGCTTATGGTGGTAATGTAAATACAAATGAAATACCAATTAATCAAATTTACTTTGATTATGTTGATATTCAAAATCCCAAGAAAGGACTGTCGCATGGTGGGCCCATAACCCAAGATAAACAGTTAATAAAAATTGTCATCTATCAAGATGATGACGTTTTTAGAACTTATAAAATAAATTGGTCTCGAACTTCTATCCCAGAAGAGAAAGATAATATCACTGCTATTCAAGAATGTTTTGATATATCGAGTACTAGCTGTTTACCTGCTACTTATTTTAAGGTTGAACAACCAGAAAAAAAGTCATCAATAGCAACTAGTTATCAGCCTTTTGAAATAGGGAAAGTAAATTTTTCTAGAAGTAGCACTAACAGAGACTATGCACAGGTAGCTGATTTTAATGGTGATGGGATTGCTGATATTCTACTTCCCAGTAGTCACGGTTGGGAAATATATAGTAGTTATTCCACAACACAATCAGTAAATATAAATGATTATAATGGTAAATGGGAAAAAGGTTTTTTAAGTCAGAATTCAATAGGAAGAAGTATTAAAGATCGTTCTGTTAACCATAAGTATCAAACTATTACTGACTCAAAGGTAGGTGAAAAAGAATATGTTAAGATAATAGATGCCAATGGCGATGGAATAAATGATTTACTTATTCCTGTGTCTGGAGTTTGGCATATTATAACATTAGATACTAGCTCCAATTATGTTTATAAATCGTTAAACATATCATCGTCAGCGTATGAAAATACTACAATAGCAGATGTTGATGGTGACGGTATGCACGATATTTTGTTCAGTGAGGGTGATAAACTATATTACTATAAAAATCTTGGAAGTAGTTTTTCTTCCAAAAAAATGATTGATATTTCTTATGGAAGCTTAGAAAATTATGGGGGGGACGTTAGATTAGGTAATTCTAGGTTTCTGGATGCTAATGGTGATGGGATTACTGATATTATTATGGAAGTCAAATCCATACAATTTGGTCTTCCTCGAAGAAGTACTAATCTATACATTGCAACTTTATCTGCAGGAAGACTGACTTATACTATAAGTTCTCATATATATTGGGGGACATCGGCAACATCATTTACGGGCTCCCCCGTTAAAATTTTGCAAACTGTTGATTTTAATGGCGATGGTCTTCCTGATATTGTTAAAGCAAGTACAGTAAAATCATCAAATGATTTCTCTTGGAATGTCTATTTCTCTCGAGGTGACGATTTATTGGGCGGCAACATACCTTTAGATTTCCTAAACATAAAAGATGCGCAAATTGCCTATCGAAATAAATTTATTGATTTAAATGGTGATGGAATAACTGATATCTTAGCTGCTACAAATACAAATAAGTATGACATTTATATTACTGTTCCAGATAAAGAAAAAATTGTACGTTTTGAAAAAAGAGGCTCTATTGAAATTGGAACAAGCAGAGATGCTACTGTACGGTTAGCTGATATTAATGGAGATGGTAAAGTTGATCTGTTAAGCGCTTCGTCTGATTCGGGTTATTGGCAACTGCAGGAAGCGTCTCGTTCATATATAAAAGATCAGGTAATTACCCAAATAACCAATGGTTTTGGTGTAAAAACTGATATCGCTTATGCAACATTGAGCAGTGGGATTCCACTGCTCAATGTTAAATCGAGTCAAAAGCCCGTAGGTACTGATTATATATCGCTATTCTCTGGTATCTCAGTTGTCACAGAGGTTGCTACTCAATCGTCTAATACTGATTCTGTATTAATTCAATATGGATATGGTGGAGCATTAGCACATAAAAAAGGTCGTGGTTTGTCAGGTTTCGAAACTGTACAGACAACAGATCCACAGTCAGGAGTTGTCACTACAACTCAATATTATCAGCTTTACCCATTAACAGGATTGGCACAGAGTACAACTCGGAAATATAAAGATAAATTATTGAGTAACACCTTTAATACCTATACACAAACTACCAGTGCCAATGGTGGAATGCATGTCTATCTTAATACATCAAAAGAGACTAGTTATGGCTTGGATCTTTCTACTGATGGCACCACAGTAACTAATCATAAAATAATAAGTGAAACGTTAACGACTAATCTTCATGATAATTGGGATAACTTATTTTCAAGTCTTATACAGGTTAAAGATGCTACAGGCAGCTTAGTACACGAAACGAGAATCAGTAACCATTATGATAATGCGGCATATAATACAATTAATCCCGACGCATTAGTGTTGGCTCGACCTCATACTCAGGTTACGAGTCAGAGTGGTTCTCAGCCAGATGCTAGACAATTTGGTAGACTTTATAAAACGATAGTTTCGAAATCACGTTTTCAGAATACAGAATCAGGTAGTACGAATAATCAGAGCAGAGAAACTAAGTTTAGTTATTATCCAAATGGTATGCTGCGTGAATCGAATGTCGATGGGTTAACGACTTCATTTTTCTATGACATATATGGAAATAAAGTCGCAGAGCAAAGCTACGGTAAGCATGACAGTAACAGCTACCAAAAACGTGGACAATATTGGTTTTATGATAGCCGTGGTCAGTACCTTTCCGGTCAAATGAATCAAAACGGCGAGTCTGAAATGTATCTATACAATGGCCAATCATCTGCCTCGGCAACATTGGGTCGTATCTATAGCCAAACGACTACTGGTCCCAATAAATTAGCTACAACTAGCTATTTTGATATTCAGGGCCAGGTTATTCGACAGATATATGCTGATGGTAATAATAGTGAAACTAGTCGCAGTATATGCACGAGTTGTGATCATAACTTTATAACCGAAACTAATATTAGTAGTAACAAACCGCAAAGTGTTGCTTATTATGATAGGTTCGGTTATCAACGTGAGCAACGTGTTGAAGGTTTTGATGGTAAATGGATTGTAACTGCATCTGCCTACGATAAGTTAGGGCATGTTACTCATCAAAGTGTGCCTAATTATGACTCTGCTTCTACTTACTCATCACAACAATTTTATGATGCTTTAGGGCGAGTTTATAAGCAAAGTAAGCCTACTGAATCTGGTTCAGTGATGGTCAGTAGTATAATCGATGGTTTAGATACGACTTCGATAGATGAAAAGGGATTAAAATATAAAGATACATACAGTGCCGACGGTTTACTTTTAACGAGAGTCGATCCGCAAAGCCAAGTTATAAGCTACTACTACGATGCTTTTGGTAACACTAGTAAGATCGTAACTAAAGCAAAAGACAAAAATAATGCTTGGAAGAACCAAGTAATTATTACCGATTTTGATTTATATGGCCGAAAAAAGGCAATTATTGATCCGGATAAGGGCAACTGGAGTTATACCTATAACGACTTTGGTGAATTGATAGCGCAGACTGATGCGAAAAATCAAACAACTACTACTGATTATGATGCCATGGGGCGCATAGTGTGGCGTAAAGATGACACTAGCCTTTCATGTTGGGGGTATGGTAGTAATGCTAGTTTACATAACGTTGGACAACCAACCTGGGTTAAACAGTGGGCCGGACAAACTAGTTGTAATACAACAGCAGCAGTCGATGCGAGCGAAATATATAGCTATGACGATTATGGTCGCCCAGTTCAAACGGATTTTAATATTGGCGGTAACAGTTATAGTACTAGAAGTGAATATAATGAAAAAGGTCAATTAAGCCGTCAACACTATCCGTCGAATAATGGCTCTTTCTACGTTAATTTTTACTATAACGCTAGCCATTACCTTTATTTACAGAGAGATAGTAGTAATCGCGACCTGCGTAAAATTATTTCCATGGATGCATTGGGTAATATTACCAATCAAACTTTTGCTAACGGCACCAGCGAAACTCGAGGGTTTAATAGTCGTACGGGACGTATCAACAGTATCGATCTTAAAAACGGTAATAATTTCATTCATCAGTTGAGTTATGGTCAGTTTGATGAGAAAGGTAATGTCGAGCACAGATCTCACAGCTATTACAACAATAGCGGCTTACAAACGCTCGGTTTCAGTGAAGACTTCACCTATGACACGTTAAACCGGGTATACACACGAGATTTGAGTGTCGGCTCAGGTAGCCTGAATGGTTACAGTTACGATGAACAATATAATTATGATGGTTTTGGAAATCTAAATAGTCGCAAGGGGTATTCAGGCGGTAGCTATTCAGTCAATTTAGCCAGTTATGATTACTTGCAGACGACCAGTGCTAATCGTCTCAATAGCGCCACTGTTGCTGGTAAAAACTATAGTAAATTTGAATATGATGCCAATGGAAATATTAAGTCCGATGGTAATCGTACTTTCACATATAATGCCTTTGATAAAGCTAGTCGTATTCAGGCAGGTACTCAATATACAGAATATAGATACAATCATGAGCGTGCGGTGCTTAGCCGTACCGATTATCGTCAAGAGGGGAGTGATTGGAAGACTTTTAAAACAGATTACGTTGGGACCATATATCAACAAGAAAGGCGCTTTAAGGGGAATGTTGGAGCTGCGAATCTTGAAAATACCCGCCATAAATACATTATTGGTAACATCATGGTGGTGCGTAATCAAAATACTAAGCTAGGTAGTAGTGAGGAGGTGCAATATCAGCATGCCGATCACCAAGGCTCCATCTTGACGGTAACCAATAAAGATGGTGGTGTGCTTGAGCAGTACTTCTATACAGTCTTCGGTAAGCCGATTAAGTTGTCTGGCTCTAGTATAGTACAAGCGATGATTCCGATGGAACGGGGTTATACTGGTCATGAGATGCTGCCAAATCTAGATATTATCCAGATGGGAGGAAGGCTCTACGACCCGTCACTAGCACGTTTTATGCAGGCAGATCCTTTTATTCAGGCCCCAAATAATCTACAAAGCTACAACCGTTACAGTTATGTTGCTAACAACCCGTTAACCTATACAGATCCAAGTGGGTATTTCTTTAAAAATATAGGTCGTTTTTTGGATAAATATTTTGACGTAATTGTTGCTGCATTTGTAACGTATGCGACAGCAGGTTTAGCTAGTGGCTGGGCTGTTACATGGGGCTTTTCCGGAGTGGCTGCTGGGGCTGCATCGGGCGCGATTGCAGGTGCCGCGGGAGGATATGTTGCGACAGGCTCTTTGCGAGGTGCCTTTATGGGGAGCCTATCGGGGGCTGTCTTTGGTGCAATAGGTGCGCAAATTCATGGTGCGGAAAACACATCAAATGCATGGTCCTTTAGTGAAGAAGTATTAGCCCATGGTATGGCTGGTGGAGCCATGAGTAGTTTACAGGGGGGGAATTTTGGTCATGGTTTTGTCAGTGCAGGTATAATGAAAGGTGTCGGAAAAATCCAGACAACTGCGAGTGTTGGCCGTGTCCTCGTGCAGTCGATAGCTGGAGGAACTGTTTCTAGAATTACTGGTGGTAAGTTTGCGAATGGCGCCGTAACTTCAGCGATACAGTTTATCGTAAACGAGGTCGGTAATAAAACTATCTATCGGACGGCGCAGCAGCAAGAAGAAATTCTGAAGATTCAATCATTAGCTGTTGAACTAGCACAAAATGCTGCAAATGAAGTTGATAGCAGTGATCTTGTTGTCGTAACTTTACGCAGATTTTCAGGTGATGGGCCGTTGAAGTGGACATTATATAAAATGGTAAGGGGACAAGTAATTCATACTCGTTTTTCTCTGTTTGTAGACGCTGCGGGAATACCTAATTTTAGAGGCGAAGGTCCATCTTACCTTGGTGGAAATATATCCGGTTGGGGTAGAGCTTTCACTTCTAGGCCTGATGCTTCATATGGACCTATTTTTAAGCCTGATGTTGCATTTGAGTTAAAGACAGGTGTTACCCCGCCCTCGGTTTTTGAACTTAAAAAGTATGATGTAAATTTACCTGCTGAAACCGAGTTATTTATTATTCAACAGGCACATGGAAATTAATAATATTTTAACGAGGCGTATATGAATAAAAATTTTTACACCAAACTTTCTGATAATTTAAGTGGCTTATTTTTTGTCTCTAAGTTTAGATTGGCAAAAATATTTGTTTCAGAGAACTCGGATGACGAACTTTTGAAAGGTGTTTTTCTTATTAAAGCTCGCTCAGGTGTTTTAGTTTGTACTTGGTTTTGCCCGTTGATTCATTTTTCTTATCCTAGTGAACCATTAACGTTTTTGGTTTTTGATGGATGGGGACTTGGAGGAGAAAGTAGTGGATTAATTTCATATTATGTAAATTCTGAATTATTATCGCCTAAAAAGGATGAGGATACACTGATAAAGGAGGTGGCTGATTACATTACCCAAAGAGTAAATGACTTTGATAATGTAAAAACACCAAATGATTTGATTAAACTGTTAAGTATATTTCCCTTATCAGTTTCTGGTGTTTATCGCCAGTTGAATTTTGGCTTGTTGCATTACTGTGTTGGAAATAAGTGGGTTGGAGAAAAGATAATTAGAAATTCAATAGAATCAAAGGAGAAATATCCATTAATAGAAGGCGATGTGGAGGAGTTTTTATCTTGTCTAGATATGGGGGAAGATAAATCAAAAGAATATATAGAAAAAATGAAAATACGTAATAGACAATATCTTGAAAGGTTTGGATTTTATATGCATAAATAAATTAATCTATGGAATATAGGATGTTGTAAGGGCTGATTAGAAATATTGTTAATTAATGTCCAACATATAGTTATGCAGATGATCGCTATTTGCCAACTTAGGGAAATACACTGCGCCAGTCTATATAGGTTCAATATAGTGATATGAATATAAAATATAAATTGTACATTATGGTCTTTGTCATGCTGTGTTCTGTGTTTATCTCTGGGGCTGCATTTGCTAGCAATATTTGGTGTGCTGGAAAAGTAACTAACGCCTATATTGATAGCAACAAAAATGTAATCCTGAAAGGGAGTTGGCGAAATGACTATACACGAATTTGCAGTACTGATGGTAGCAATGGAGTCGATACTATCACTTGTAGCCTATGGTTTTCGATTATAACAACCTCTATGGTGCATGATAAAGAAGTTATCCTGATGTATTCCGATCAAAATGGCACTTTAAATTGCTCTAATATCCCCACTTACTCTAGTTCACCTCGCCCAGGTTATGTTATGTTGACGAAATGAATTGTTAGTCATTTTTTCTCGGTCATTATTTTAATCAATATGGTTTTAAGGTGTGGGTTATGAACTCCAGATTAGTATGTTTTTTATTTTTAATTGTTACTTTATGTTTATCATTGTCAAATGCAGAAGCTACTAGATACTGGCCCCCTAAAACATTAATCGAATGGTCCTTAAGCTTGAATAATGGTGTCGCTTATATTTCATCACCACAGTTTGCCGAACATTGCCTTTATGGTCGTGGACAAATAAATATGGATGGAACGGAATTTAATAAGTCTATGTATGCTTACGCCATGTCTGCGAAGGCAAGAGGACTGAAGTTGAGATATGTAGTTGATGATACACATAGCACTTGTATCATTACAGGGCTTCAAGAAGTAAGTTAACGTCATTTGAATGTGTCACTCAATTAAGTCGGTTAACGATTTAGAACTCTAGCTTTTTACTAGCTTACGGAATGTATTTTGAATAAAGTTGTCTTAAAGTTGTTTGGTTTGTTAGTTGTTTTTTTAATTCTCTTACCATTCCGTACTATCGCATGGGACGGAGCTGTTTCTGGTGCTATTACAAACATCGATGTAACAGGCCATAATAACTATGATTTTAGAATTACATTGGAAGGTTCTCCACAGCTTTGTGGGAATGATAATAGGTGAGCATATATCAATCAATCTGATAGTAATTATCAGACTTTCTCCTCTGTTTTATTAGCCGCAAAGTTGACAGGCGAGCTTGTCACTATTTATGCAAATCAAGAGAAAATTTCTGGTCAAAGTTATTGTCATATTGGCTATATTTCGATTAGGTGAAAATTATGAAATATTTATTTGTACTCTGTTTGTGTATGTTTACTGGACATGCTTGTGCTGCATGGGTTAATACAACAGGCAAGATAACTAGTATTGTCAATTATGCCCATCGGGATACCATTTTAGTCGCATTGAGTGATAATGGTATGGCTGTTTCACAGTGTAGTGATAGAACTACTTTTGCTGTGGGCGATAAATATACTCCAGAACGTCGCGCAAGAATGTATGCAATGCTGCTCGCAGCTCAAGCATCTGAACGTAGTATTACTATATCCTATAACGATGTTGGAAATTGCGAGCCCTGGGATAGCAATCCAGATGTTTTCCGACTTATCACTCGTTTAACATTAAAAAATTAATAATGTTAAAAATGGATTTTTATATAATGAAATGTACTTTTCTTTTAATTTTTTGTTTCTCACCTTGTTGTTGGGCTAATAGCTCATTTACAGCCGACTCAATCAATAGACTAGTTGTTCATGACTTTGGTCAGCATATTTTAGTCTATTTCCCCAGTGATGTGACAAATGCTGAGCAATGCGCAAGCAACAATGGTGTTGCCTTGAAAAAAGAACATCCACTTTTTAATGAAATGTATGCAGCATTGCTATCTACATTTCATGGGAATGGACGATTATCTGGTTGGGTTAATGGTTGTGACCCTTTTTTTAAAATGCCGTTATTGACTCGGGTAGATCTAACTAAGTGATCTAATCTCTATTGGTGTGAGAGTCAAATCTCACTCGTATAATTTAATTGCTTTGTGAGGTTGTAATGAAAAGGATTTTGTTTCTATTTCAAATGTGTATTTTAGTTGGAGTTTCAAGTGAGGTATCTGCAAGAACAGATTGTCAGGTTGCAAAAATTTTGAACATTCAGCTAGAAGGTGAAAAAATCATGTATTTTCAAGAGGGGGCTCCATGGCGTACGCTTGGGTATGTGAATAACAATGACGGTACAAAAGAAAGGTATGCTGCACTTCTTGCCGCACAAATGGCTGGCAAAAAAGTCGTCGTAGGATATAAAGAAAATGGATATGACTGTAATGTGACTAATTACGGTGTGCCAGCTTTTATTGTGAGAACATTTAATGAATAATCTTCTAAAAGTATTTTTATTAGGCTTAGCTTGTATTCCTTATGCTGTTAAAGGTGAGGAAGTGTGGAGTGCGGAAACAAAGATTAAGATATTGTACCCCACGTCAGGGGCGTTGATTTTCATGACTGACTATCGCCATAATTTAAGTCAATGTGATAATGGCACAAGATTTATGCTCGACACTACTGCTGCGGATTATTCTGTACTTGCTTCAATATTAATTGCCGCATTTATGGCCGATAAACCTATTAGGTTTAATTTCAATCTTTCGCAGAATCCTACTTGCAGTCCAATAGTCAATAGATTTATGGTTTTTAAATAAATTTAGGTGTTCAATATGCGCACATTTTTTACGCTTACTCTTACTTACTTACTTCTTATGTTTTAATTGTACCGCAGCAGGGGTTACACCTGCTGTTGTTCCTAAAAATTTGCATATCTATAATGTTCAAGGTTCTACTTATGTTGATATGGTTGCGCATGATTGTTCTGGTTCTAGATATCATTTAAACCCTAATCATCCTAAATATGATGCAATATTTTCCATATTATTATCAGCTCAGTTAGCAGAGAGAAAAGTGATGGTGAAGTTTGATGATTGCATTAATGGAAGTAATCCTCAGGGAGAAATCGTTGGTGTTTACTTACCCTAGGCTGTTGAATTTTTTGAAAAGTGGGGCGGTTGTGAAATTTTTATTAACATTTTGCATATTGTTTAGTTTTAATGTTTATTCAGCTGAGTATGCTTCGAAAGTTGCTCAGATCAACTTGTACAGCAGTAATTGGACTCATGATACATGGAAAGGGTCATTGATTTTTAAATTACAGACCATGCCATCTGGTGTGTCCCATTTTACGGTGAAGAGAGATGATATTGCATTATCTAGCTTTTTATCATTGTTACTGGCAGCGAAAAAAACCGATACTACTGTTAATGTTGTTTATGACGCAGCTGTAGATGCCAATGGCTTTGCAACTACTTTAGCGATATTTGAACCTTAGCTGATAAAATGATTGTCTGGTCGTGTCAAAAAACAGACTTTTATAGTTTTCGACGTAATTTTAAATGTATGTAGCTATGGAGGGAGTTAGATGAAAATAGTCACGTCTATCGTGTTATTTATATGTTCCGTGTCTTCGGCGTTTGCAGGTGGTCAAACTGGTCTAATTACGCAAATCAATGTCAGAACGGATGGGTTACATTGGGTTGTTTTATCCGGGGAACGTGGGGAGATGCCAGCTTGTACTAAAGGTCAATATAAGTACTGGATGATAAAAGATGAAAACGCTACCTACGGAAAAAGCCAATTTAGTATGCTATTAGCAGCTTATCTCTCAGGTAAACCGGTGACAATTATTGGTACTGGAAACTGCAGTCGATGGGGAGATGGTGAAGATATAGGCACACTGCTACTATAGAGTTGAGTTGTTATATCTCATATTGTTAGCTTCATTTGCTTAACTTTATGATTTAATTTTTATCGTTAAGCTGTTGCTCTAATCGATACTTTTTTGTTCTTTTTACTCTAAATATAGTTATCTGATTAATTTTGCTGTTTCTTCCACGCATTTGGTAATGCGCCATGTTGCCGAATATACCGCACTTATCTTTATGTTGTTGATTCTTAATATGAATTCGATGTTGGCATCAGCGTTATGCGATAGCATATATTGACTGGGGACCTGTTAGCTAAGGAGTGCTAAAAATACAATGTTATGTTAATGGTTATAGAGTTACATTGTTATAATTTGAGGGTCGTATGAAATTTAAGAAAAGATTACTATTAAGTTTGTTGTCTCTATTTGTTTGTAATGTTTGGGCTGGTAGTTTCACCGCATTTGCTATTCCTACTCGCATTGATATCGACCGCGGAAATGGGCTGATGGTTTTCGGCGCGTTTGGTAATCCTGGTGGATGCACTGTTGGTGATAGAATATACATTAATATTAATCATCCTCAGTATCAGCAGATTTATGCTGCTATATTGGCTGCTTTTGCCAGTGGCAAAAAAATTCAAGCCTATTCGCACGAATGTAAGCCTGCTACTTGGTATTCTGTTGAGGCCGTAACATATAACCACGTAGAGCCTTATTCTGCGGTGAATTTGATGAATTAACTCTAAGCTAATTCTGACTGCTATGTTCATTTGTAGCAATATTCTCCCAAAAGCCTTTACAAGTGGATAGCATCAAACCCTTAGTTATCATAGGATTTGTCTTAAGTTGGTTTAAGTTAGCGGTTTTCCCCAACGCTCTTTGGCCATATTCAAAGGTGTTATCCTGTCCATTTTGACTTAGACTACCTGAAATAGTGGCAAAGAAACCGTTATCTCTTGGCACTATTGCATAGCTTTCTATTGTTACTCGACTTATATTAGTCTTGGAGTTGGTTTGTGACTCTTGTTTCATGCAGGTGAGTAGAAGTGTTTGGCTATTTGCACCGGTAGATATCAACCCCTCTTCAAGTTCTTTCGCTATGCCTTCATCTATCGCTACTCCGATTGCAATACCTACAATCCCTATGGTTGACATCATTGCAGCACTGTTCCCTTTATACAAAAGACGTGCTTCTTTAGATATTTCAACTTTAGCTGGTGCAACTAGTTCTTGGCTTGCGCAACCATTCAAGGTTGCGGCAAAAAATACAGTAACAATGATTGGTTTACATGGAATAAGCTTGAACATTTATTTCCTCTTTGGTTTGTATGGCTTCGACTAGGATAATACTTTTTCAAGCTATTTTTATGGTTTTTTACAAAATTACATTTTCTAGTTATAAAAGTATTTTAGATACTGCACTCTGAAACCTTAAAAATATAAAGACATGCTTGAAAAGCAACTAATTTATTAATAGGTATTACGGCGGAATAAGCCGTAATACCTACTGAGTTGAATGAAAACCGTTACTTTTGTTTTCCTCTCACCATCCTGACATATAGATAAAGAACTGGTCCATTCCAGCGTCCATGACCATCATAGAATTGGATAAGCCACTTGCCACCAAACTGGCTATTATCGCTGGCAGTTGAAGTCCAATAGCCAGCATAGTCAGGTGTCTGCGGAAATGCTGCTCGCGCTAATGTCGGGCTTTCATAGTTACCTTCACACACATTATCGTTTGGTTTCCAATAACTTGGTTTACCTGATGAACAATAAATCAGTGAACTTAATTCTTCTTTTGTGGGTAAGCGCCAGTCTGCGTAGTTACCATCAGAGATAGACATTCCCATGGCATATGGCCAGATAAAAGTATTAGGGCTGCCTTTACAGCTACCGTCTTGCCAAGTCTGTCCTACACTACAGCGCATCCACATGAGTTTGGTTTGCGTGTCGGTGATAGTGCCATTGCCGTTATCGATATACCGCTCAGCAAGTGTGCCATCGCCGATTTTGGTAAACGTGGCGTTGATTTGGCAATCTGATGTCACTGTGCCTGTGGTGTACTCATTGTTACTGAGCGTACCGTTACAGCCTGTGACGGATTCAATTTGATAGCCGATGTCCGTTGAGAGGTTAAAGCTGGCGTGGGTGTTGTAACTGACATCAATACTCTCGGGACTGATTTTGCCTCCGGTTGTTGCTTGCGTGGTGATTTTGTACGTGCTGAGTTTGAAAGATACGGTGACTGCACACTGGGCATTTATGATCGCTGTTTTATAGCTGTTTTGGGTTAATGCGCCGCCGCAACCACTGATATCATCGATTTGATAGCCGGTATCGGGTGTCACAGTGAAAGTCGTTGCATGACCGGATTCAACCAAGTTTATTGCTGGGCTGATTTTCCCGCCAAGGCTTGCCGTCGCTGGGATGCTGTAGACGGTTGGGGTGACTTGTCCGTTGTCATCGTTGCTGTCACCCTCCGAGCCGCCACAGCCAGCGAGTAATGTTGTTGCAAGTATGCTCAAAAGCAGTGGATTTGCCTTTGATGGCGGTGTTTTTATTGATGTTATGGCGTGTTTGATGCTTGCGTGAATGCACTTATTCATAGGTGTTCCCTGTTATGTGGTCCTGATTAAAGCAGGCGGTTGGTTGTGATGATTACTTCGTTACTTGATTGAGGAGGATGTGTTCTGGTGTGAATATTTCGCCGATAGCCTTGTTGAGTGAGTTACTGTAGATGTCATCTAGGGCATTGTTGGCGGTGATATACGGGGTGTACTCTTTACCTTCTCCCAATGACAGTTGCCACTTTGCTGTATTCACTTCAAAGGTATCGTCGAGATTGATGAGAAACTGAATCGTCAATGATGCGCGCGTGACCTGAGAGATAAAGGCTTCATCGACTTTTCCTGTTACCGCTTCAGAGGCTTTTTGACCCATTTGCTTGAAGTGTTTCAGCTTCATATTGCAGGTATAGACCACTGTGGTAATGCCATTGTTGGCTTCTTGCTCTACCCAAGCCGTGTTGGCGCAAGGCGACCATTTATCAAACGCCTGACCTATGTTGGTTTGCTTGTAGTCTTCGAGGAACCCCTCTTTTACATAGAGAATATTTAATGGTTCACCGAAACGAATGCCGAGAATGATTAAGACGATAAGGAACGCAACAAACGTAACAACCGCAGAGGATATGATACCTAACCAACCCGTCATCCACTTTGGCATCCAAGGCCATATAGTTTCACCGAGCTTGTAATAACGGTAATAGTCATAATTAGCTGTAAGACCGAAGACAATAGAATTGATGATAAAAGGAAGCTTGCTCAGGTTCTTGTCAGTAATGAGTGATGCAACCGCTAGGATTATCAGATTCAGCAGCATTAGCATGAGAAACAAATAAATGCCTTTCTTCCACATGCCCTTAGCGAAGTAGTACCCCGTGCCAAACACAAAAGCGAGCGCATTCATGTTAACCACATTCTGCCCCTTTAATTGCTCCTTTTTAGGCCTTGAGGTATGTGCAGGACTTTTTGCTGAAGCAAAATAGCCCAACTTGTCAGCTTGTCTAAGGTCAAATTCAGCAAACACCTTTTGCCAGCCTTGGCTTAAATCATCATAGGACTTCACTGTAGGCTTGGTGGCCGCAGACGGCTTAGCTTCAATCGATGGCTTCGCTACTTGTTGTGGTGTTACAGGTGTTGTGGCTACAGGGGCCGCAGTTGTGGCTTGAGTTGTCACGGGCTTGATGTGGGTAATGATACCCACACCGTTCAACTTGGCTTTTAGTGCGTTAGCTTCACTTTCGCTCAGAGCTTTCTTAATGCATATCGGATTACCTGAGAACAACAGATGTGCTTTTTCCTCGGGGACTTTTAGAAACTTTGCCAGTGCCTGACTCAGCTTATGGCGGTCTTTTCCTTCTGCTATCTCACCTTTAAAAATGACGTTGTAGGAGTTCATTACCTTTCCTTGTAATACGGGTTGAGCTATAGGCTTTACTAGGTCAAGTAGACCTATGTTTGCTCAAGGGTTTAAATGAGGATTATATGCACCAAATGCGGATTATAATCCGTGGTTAGTTGGTAAGCAAATTCCCATAGTGGTTGCCTTGTGACGAAGGAGACACTATGAAAACATTGGCGACTGAATTTGGTCATGCGATGCGCAAAATGAGAAAGCTCAGAGGCTTATCTCAAGATGAATTGGCGTTACGTGCAGAGATTGACCGCAGTTATATCGGCCGTATAGAACGAGCTGAGGCGAACATCACGCTCGATATGTTGTACAAGATTGCTGAGGTGCTCGACTGTGAGCCGCATGAGTTGCTACCGAGTCGAACATCACTAAAAGGTTAGTGATTGTCTAAGGCTTAAATACAGCCACGCTGTTTGTAGCTGGCTTGCCACTCTTTAAACAGCTCAGTCAATCTCGCTTCATTTTGCTTAACGCCAGACGTTCTTTTGGTTTTTACTTTGGACTTGGCTTTGCCTAGGTCAACACCCGACAGTTCTTTACTGTACATTTTCGGCGTCACGTGGCTGTAGTGCTGTTCAATCATGGCAATGCTGGTGCCACATTGTTTAGCTAACACTTCCATGCTGACGTTACCTGACATCAGTTGCCACGTAATGTAGGTATGGCGCAATGAGTAAAGTGTTCTAACGCCATGCGGAGATGACTTTAAACCTGCTTCGGATATGGCTTTTTCAAAGGCTTTACCCAGTTCATTGGTGGTTGAACCATCTGCCAAGCGAAACAGTTTGTCTGAGGGCTTTCTGTTTGGGAAGCGCTCTCGTAACTCTTGAACGCTGGAGAATATTTCATCACGGCAAACCACTTCTCGGGTGCCAGTGTGCTTGACTGTTTTCCCCTTGGTCACAGTGATATAGAAGATAATGTTGTGCTCATTGGTATCGATGTGGATGTCACCCCATGTCAGGCTTTCCATTTCCGTTCCTGGTCGAATACCTGTATTCACCGCAAACTCGATATAGTCCATCAGTAACTCACGAATTTGGCGGGTTTTCTCCTTACGGCTGTTTTGCTTAAGCTGGTATACGGTATCGAATGCTTTGTTGTATTCCTCGGGTGAAAAATGTGCTCGACGCTGTGACTCTGCCCCTTTGGTCGATAAAGAGGGCACTTGAGCCGCTAACATCCATTTATGGTCAACCGCTTCTTTAAACACTAACTGCATAGCGGCATTGTGGTTTAGCAGTGTCGATTTGGCTGGGACTCTATCAAATTGTTCAATACGCCATTTATCAAATTCACGCAGCTTCTCACTATCAATCGAGGTAATGTAAGTGCGGTCGAAAAAGGGGATATGGTACTTACGTAATACCTGAATATAGGTCTTGTAGTTAAGTGGGGCAGTCTCGTTATCGAACGCTTCTTCCATAGCGCTAATGGCTTTTTCAGCCACATCACGAAAGCGTTTGGAACTCACCAGCAGATTACGGTCGGCCATGAACTGGAATTCCATTTGAATCCGATAGGCCATGCCAATGGCTTTCTCTTTTTCTTTCTGCTTGGTGGCTCTGGCGTGCCACTTACCCGCGACTTTAGTGCGAGCATACCAACGTTCGCTATTGTCTTGCAGGTAGATGTATAATTCGTCGGAAATATCGTGTCGTTCGACCTGTTTGCTCATAGTCAGTTTCTAATGTTGGTTTGCAAAGAATTTGCAAAGTGGTGTATTAGTTAAATCTAATACAGATAGGTGCATGAAAAATAATAACAAAAAACGTCCGATTTAGTAATAAATTTGACGCGCTTTATTCAAAATCCCGCGCCCTTAAAAGCGTGCCAGTTCGAGTCTGGCCACTGGTACCAAATCCTTCTGATGAAGGAACTAAACCGACCTAGCGTCGGTTTTTTTGTACCTGAAATTTGGCAGTAAGTCGATTTAGTGGGATTCGGCGATATCAATTTGCGTCATAGTCACACCTTTGATTTGTGCATAAATCGCTTTGCCATGGGTGAGTTGCAGTTCATCGCAGGCCCAAGGTGTGATGTTGGCCCAAAGTTCATCGCGGCCTAGGGCGATTTTTAATTGGATTTGCTCACCATTATCGCTGGGGTATAACTCTTTAATTTCTCCCTTCAATAGATTACGGATACTTAATCCTTTGGGGACCTCAGTGCAAACCGAGACATGGTTTGCCTGAATACGTACTTTGAGTTTCTTAGTCGTTTCAGCCAGATAACCGCTTACCCATAGATGATTGCCATCATCCATCACGAGTCGCGTCATGGGGTAGTCTGGATGTCTGTCGGCAACCTTAGCACTGAGGAGTGAGCTGAGTTCCTGCAATGGCACCCAAGGGCGCATTTGCTCACTATTCCACACTTCACTTAAGGCGCCTTGGGCGATCAATTTTCCCTGATGCAGCACCAGCATATAATCCGCCAGTTGTAAGATCTCATCTAAGCTGTGGCTCACATACACAATCGGCAGTTTTAGTTCCTGCGATAAGGTTTGCAGGTAGGGCAGTAACTCGCGTTTACGGGGTAAGTCGAGTGACGCCAGCGGTTCATCCATCAACAACATGTCGGGCGATGTTAGCAGGGCACGGCCAATGGCAACCCGTTGTTTTTCTCCGCCCGATAGCGTGCTGGGATAGCGACTGAGCAGCTTTTCAATTCCCAGTAACTGCACAATTTTATCGAATAACACTGGGTTGGCTTTACGCACACCATAGTTGAGATTGCCCTTCACGCTATAGTGTGGAAACAGCCGTGCTTCTTGAAATACATAGCCAATTTGGCGCTTTTCTGGGGGAAGGTTCACTTTGCCTTGCTGATAAAGCAGTTTGTCACCGAGGCGGATTTCACCGCTATCTGGGGTCGAAAGCCCGCCGAGCAGGTTCACGAGCGAGGTTTTACCTGCACCCGAGCGGCCAAAAACGGCGGTCACGCCTTGCAATGGCAATTGGGTATCGACTTTCAGTTGCAGTTGTCCGAGTCGTTTTTCAATATTGATTGTTAGCATACGCTTGCCGTCCTCTGCAGGGCTTTTTTACTCAGCCATTGGGAGGCAAGTAAAGACGCGAGTGCGATCACTATCGAGATAATGCATAAACGCATGGCCTGATATTCGGCCCCTGGGGTTTCAATAAAAGAGTACATGGCGAGCGGAATCGTACGGGTTTCACCGGGGATATTTGAGACGAAGGTAATGGTCGAGCCAAATTCCCCTAGGCTGCGGGCAAAGGCGATAATCATCCCCGACACTATCCCCGGAGAGGTGAGCGGCAGTGTGATGGTGAGAAATACCCTCCATCGACTGCTACCTAAAGTGCGTGCGGCCTGCTCGAGTCGAATATCAACTGTTTCAAAGGATTGTCGTATGGCTCTGACCATCAGCGGGAATGACACTATCGCCGCGGCGAGGGCCGCCCCGCGCCAACTAAAGCTAAAACTGATGCCAAACCAATTATATAACCACTGGCCGATAAAACCTTGGCGGCCCATGCTGATCAGCAGGAGGTAACCCACTACCACGGGCGGTAACACCAGTGGTAGATGGAGCACACTGTCGAATATAGCTTTGCCAGGAAACTCGACTCTGGCCAGCACCCAAGCGCATAAGATGCCCAAGGGTAAACTGGCGATAACGGCAACGGATGACACCTTTAAGCTGAGCAGCAGTGCGGCAATTTCATAGTCGCTTAGTAGAGAACCACTCAGCACCCTAATTCACTCCAAAGCCATATTTTTCAAACACATTTTTTGCGCTTGGGCCTTGCAGATACTCATTGAACGCTTTGGCGCTTGCAGTCGATTCTTGTTTGACTAAGGCGATAGGGTATTCAATTGGGCTGTAGCTCGTCTCTGGGAAGGTTGCCACGATTTTGATCTTCTGGGCGACTTTCGCATCGGTTGAATACACTATGCCTAGCAGCGCTTCGCCCTGTTCAACTAAGGCGAGGGCGGCGCGGACATTGTTAGCGCGGGCGAGTAATGGTTCAGCAACTTGCCACAGCTTGAGATTTTCGAGGGCTTGCTTGGCATATTGTCCTGCGGGCACATGATCAGGATCGCCAACGGCCATACGGCTGCCTTTTAATGCGGTTTTGATATCCCAATCGCCATTGAGCAACACCTCTGTGATGGGGCTATTTTTCTCTGCAATCAAGACTAAGGTGTTTTTTAACAAGGTTTTACGGCTGTTAACATCGACCGCTTTGGCCTCGACCAGATAATCCATCCACTTTTGATTGGCCGAGACAAACAGATCGGCGGGCGCACCATTGGCCACTTGTTTTGCCAGTGTTGAAGAAGAGGCGAAGGAGAATATCACCTTAGTATTGTGTTCTTTTTCATATTGCTGGCCGATTTCGTTAAGTGCATTGGTGAGTGATGCCGCAGCAAAAACAGTTACTTGCTCATCGTCTGCCGCAAAACTTGGGCTAGATGTCAGTGCCATTGTGAATAATGAAGCCGTGGTAAAACGCAGTAATTGCTTAAGGTGAGAGAATTTCATTGTGTTCCTCCGTGATAAAAAGTGATCGTTATATACCAATCTATATATCGATTATTCAAGCCCTAAGCAATCAATTAGTGATCTGTGTGCGGTTTCTTGCGGATTAATGGCATTAATCCGCTGAAATATCTCGGCAATCTTATTGGTATCCTCAAGGTGATGAAGGACAATAGGGCTCAAGTCAGACTTGGGTGCGGGATAAACGATGGATTTACATGCATTACTTACGCTTTCCCTCGGGGATAAGCCCTTCGCTAATCCTAGGCGGATAAGCCTGCTCGAGCAGGTCGCCAGCACAGGCTCGATAAGCCAAGGCGCTAAGCTTGCGGGGATCAGTTATAAAGCGGCGTGGGACGCGATTAATGAGATGAACACCGCCATGCCCGAACCCGTAGTGTGCAGCGAAAAGGGCGGCAAAGGTGGTGGTGGCGCTAAACTCACCGAATTTGGCGAGCGTTTGCTCAAGGTGTATTCCATCACCTCTCAAGTACAAGCAATGGCCTTGGCCGCCTTGCTCGATGAGTCCGTCGACATGCACAGTTTGTTGGATGTGATGGCGCATTTCTCCCTCAATACTAGCGCCCGTAATCAGTTAACGGGCCGCATCAATGGCATTGATTCATTTGGATTAAATGACAACATCAGCGTGACCTTAGCGGGCGGACAACAGATTCAGATTTCAGTGACCCATTCGAGCCGCGAACGCTTGCAGTTAGCCATGGATAAATCTGTGTTGTTACTGTTTAAAGCGCCCGCTGTACTGGCGACGATTCATGCCTGTGAAGTAGATGGGCAAAATTGCCTCAGCGGCCGTTTGCTGAGCGTGACTGAACTTGGTGATAAGGCCGAATTAGCCATAGATATTGATGGTAAAGACATCATCTATTCAGTGATGCCACTGACTCAAATGCAGGCGTTGGCTGTCGGCGAACTATGTTTCGCCTGTTTTGATGCCACGCAGGTTATCCTCGCCAGCATGAATTAGCCGGATGGAGCGGCTTCATTCTGCTAATTACGATCTGTCACCTATAGAGTTTGAAAATTCTCAAGTAAAAGTGTCCAGTTTGGGTTGACCAGTACAATCTAATGGTTTCTTTTGCTTGCGAACTTAATTTGAATTTTTCATTCTTTTAGAGAAAATCAAAGTGGTGGGGTGAAGCTCCACGACGTTGATTTTTTCTTGAAAAAAAATCAAATGAAGTCTGTATCTAGATTCGTTTGAATGGCAGAACTACCACAAGTGGCACAATCATAGAACGTCGAACCCCTACAATTTACCGCCTAACGATTTGGTATCGCACTCAATCGGCATTGCTACCTAATGCTCAGCTGTGCTTCCCTTGCAAATTTCTACACAGATATTTGCAAATCTTTACCTGTTAACGACACTTCCTTCGTCTACTGTCTTTGGCTAACTCTATATACTGTTGGAACAATTTCTGTTCCTTAGCAAGATGAATGCTTGCTGTCTTTAGCATTGATGGACACGACAATACCGATGAAAAAATCCTCAAAGCGTAAATTGCTGCTCGCGTTAAGCGGCTTAATCCTCCTAGGTGGCGGTGCTTATTTTATGTGGCATAAGCCTGAAACGGCACCTGCCTATGTGACTGAAGCGGTGCGCCGTGGCGATATCGAAAACTCAGTGTTGGCCAATGGCATGTTGCAGGCCTCTAAACTGGTGAGTGTGGGCGCGCAGGTATCGGGGCAAATTTTAAGTTTGCCGCTGGCACTGGGGGATGAAGTAAAGAAAGGCGATTTGATTGCTCAGATTGACAGTCTAGCGCAGCAGAATAATTTGAAGGATGCCCTCGCATCACTCAAGAGTATCAATGCCCAGTTCCGCGCCAAACAGGCGCAGATCCGCCAAGCCAAGTTGGAGTTTAGCCGCCAGCAGCAAATGCTTGCCGATAAGGCCAGTTCCCGCGCCGATTATGAAGTGGCCGATGCTAATTTAACGGTTTATCAAGCCGAGCTTGAGCAATTAGAAGCGCAAAAACAACAGGCTGAGATTAACGTCGACAGTGCCCGAATCGATTTAGGTTATACCAAAATCACCGCGCCTATGGATGGCACTGTGGTGTATTCGGCGGTGGAAGTGGGGCAAACCGTTAACGCCAATCAAACGACGCCGACAATCGTGGAAATGGCGCAGCTGGATACCATGACAGTTAAAGCACAGATTTCTGAAGCGGATGTCGTCAATGTCCATCCGGGTCAAGCCGTATATTTCACGGTTCTTGGCAAGCCGAATCATCCCTACCGTGGCATCTTAAGGGCGATTGAACCTGGGCCGATTTCGATGGATGGCGACGATAGTAATATGAGCTCTAGCGACTCAGACGCCATTTATTACCATGGTCTGTTCGATGTTGAAAACCCAGACCGCACCTTGCGTATCGGCATGACGGCACAGGTGTCCATAGTGTTAGCTAAGGCCAGTGATGCGCTATTAGTGCCTGCGCAAATATTACGTATAAAGCCGAGGGAGAAATCCGCGTCTCCAGAGGCTAAGTCTGGCGAGCGTAAAGCACGCAGTGGTCCGCAATATCAAGTGCCTGTGTTAGTCGATAACCAAGTGCAATATGTGGATGTCACGGTTGGGATTAACAACAAAATCAATGCCGAAATCACCACTGGTTTGAAGGAGGGCGATCAAGTCGTGCTTGGCATGCCGTCCGCCGATGATGGTAGCAGCAAATTCCGTCGTCCACCTAGCGTGAGGTTTTAACAGTGACAACGGCATTACTTGAAATTTCAGGTTGTTATCGCACTTTTCAGGCGGGTGAGCAGCAACTCACTGTGCTGAAAGATGTGAACCTGTCGATTGGCCGTGGCGAGATGGTGGCGATAGTGGGCGCCTCTGGCTCGGGTAAATCGACCCTAATGAACATTCTTGGTTGTTTAGATAAGCCGTCAAAGGGCGCGTATTTTATCAACGGCCAAGATACCTCAACGATGGACGTGGATGAGTTGGCGCAGCTGCGCCGTGAGCACTTTGGCTTTATTTTTCAGCGTTATCATTTACTGGGCGATTTAACCGCCATAGGCAACGTCGAAGTGCCTGCTGTGTATGCGGGTAAAGAGCGCACTGTGCGTAAAGACAGGGCCGAGCATTTGTTAACGCGTTTAGGCCTTGGCGACAGGCTCGACCATAAACCTAATCAGCTCAGTGGTGGTCAACAGCAGCGGGTCAGTGTGGCGCGAGCCTTGATGAATGGCGGCGATGTGATCCTCGCCGATGAGCCAACAGGTGCGCTGGATAGTCACAGTGGTGAAGAAATGATGCAGCTGTTGCAGGAGCTGCACAGCGACGGTCATACCATCATTATCGTGACCCATGATATGCATGTGGCCCAATATGCCGACCGCATTATCGAAATCAAAGACGGCGTGATCATCAGCGATGAGCGCAGTCAGGATAAACAGACGGCTAAGCCGCAAAGCTTGGCGTCACAACATTCGTCATCACAAAACACGACCTCACAAAATACGGCGCCACAAAAGCCTAACGGCACTGTGATCGCAAAAACAGTGGCAGCAAAAGACAGCTCGCGTGCGCGGGTGGCTTCGTGGGACAGATATGTCGAGGCGCTTAAAATGGCGCTGGTGGCGATGTCGACCCACAGGTTACGTACTTTCTTGACTATGCTCGGGATTATTATCGGTATAGCCTCAGTGGTTTCTGTGGTGGCCTTAGGTGAAGGCTCGCAGCAGGCCATTCTCAAAAGTATCAGTTCGATGGGAACCAATACGATTGATATTCGCCCGGGTTCAGGTTTTGGCGATCGACGCTCGGCGCGGGTGCGTACCTTAACGGCGACCGATGCTAATGCCCTTAAAAATCTGCCCTATGTCGATAGCGTGACCCCAAGTATTGGCTCTAGCGCGACGGTACGTTTTGGTAATAAAGCGGTATCGGCCTCGGTGAATGGGGTGGGACCGGAGTTCTTTCGCGTGAGAGGTTATGAGTTAGCGCAGGGGCAGTTTTGGGATGATGCCAGCGTTGCAACACTCGCCCAAGATGCGGTGATTGATGACAACACCCGTAAGGAGCTCTTTCCTAACAGTGCAGGCGCGAATAACTCGGCCATCGGCCAAGTGATTTTCCTCGGGGATTTACCCGTGCGCATCATAGGTGTGACGCAGCCAAAAGAAAGCGCCTTTGGTAACAGCGATGCGCTCAATGTGTGGGTGCCTTACACCACAGTTTCTGGCCGTATGATAGGTAAAAACTATTTGGATGGCATCACAGTGCGACTCGATGAAACTGTGCCGAGTAATGCGGCGGAGCAGGGCATTATCGCGCTACTTAAAATGCGCCACGGCACTCAAGATTTCTTCACCATCAATACCGATACCATTAGGCAGAACATCGAAAAAACCACAGCAACCATGACCTTACTGATCTCGGCGATCGCGGTGATTTCCCTCGTTGTTGGCGGAATTGGGGTGATGAACATTATGTTAGTGTCTGTGACTGAGCGGACCCGTGAAATCGGGGTACGTATGGCAGTGGGCGCGCGTCAGAGTGATATTTTGCGCCAGTTCCTTATCGAAGCCATCTTAGTGTGTTTGTGTGGCGGAACCTTAGGCATTGCTTTGTCCTACTTAATTGGCGTGGTGTTTGCTCAAACGGGAGGCAGTTTCCAAATGATTTATTCCACCACCTCCATCGTTGCCGCCTTTGCCTGTTCGACCTTAATTGGTGTGCTATTTGGTTTCTTACCCGCCCGCAATGCGGCGCAGTTAGATCCCGTTGACGCATTAGCCAGAGAGTAATAACACCATGAATACAAAAATATTTAATCGACACTTTTCTCCTCGTAGCTGCGCGATTGCTGTGGACATAGCTTTGGGAATCGCCTTGCTGAGTGGCTGTGGCAGTTTCATGCGTTCAGACTTTGAACCGCCCGCATTGGCGATTCCTGAGCAGTGGCAAAACACCACAGTGAACGAGCAAGTAAAAGTCGATCCTTGGTGGCAGCAGTTTCATCAGCCTGAGCTTGATAAGCTGGTCAGCCAAGTGTTGAGCACCAACAATGACTTAACGCTGGCGACCTTAACCCTGCGTAAAGCGCGCTTGCAGGCAGGACTAACACGGGACGATCTGTACCCGCAATTATCGGCCAATCTTGGTGCTTCCCGTAATCAGCCACTCGATGGCGGCGATGCGACTAAGAGTTACCAAGCCAACTTGTCTGTCAGTTATGAGGTGGATTTGTGGGGCAAAGTGTCGGCCAATATCGACCAAGCTCAATGGGCGGCGCTGGCGAGCGCCGAAGATAGGGAAAGCACCACCCAAAGCCTAGTGGCGACCACTGCATCCTTGTATTGGCAGATAGGATATTTAAATCAACGGGTTGATTTGAGCCAAAAGAGCATAGCGTACAGCAAGCAAACGCTGGCTTTAACTCAAAGGCAGTATGATTCTGGCGCCGTGACGCAAGTGAATGTGCTCGAAGCGCAGCGCAGCATGGCTGGACAAGAGGCGGCCCATAGTCAGCTTATCCAGCAATTAACTGTGGCTAAAAATGCCCTCGCGATATTACTCAATCAGGCACCTGCTGCTGATCCAGCGCAGAGTTTAGCCTCAGGGGAGACTTGGGTTGAGATTAAGCAACTCCCCGATGTGGCAGTGCCGGACGTTAGCGTGGGTGTACCAGCAGATTTGTTAGTCAGACGCCCAGATGTGAAGGCTTCCTTGTATCAACTGCGCTCCGCCTTGGCGAGTAAAGACGCTACCTATGCGAGTTATTTCCCAAGCCTGAGCTTAACGGGTGGAGTTGGGGAGTCGACCTCAGAGTTAAAAGAGCTGTTACGCAATCCCGTTGGTAGCTTAGGCGCTGGGCTTGTCTTGCCCTTTTTGCAGTGGAATCAAATGCAAATCAATAACGACATTGCCGATATCGATTATCAAACCGCTGTGGTGAATTATCGCAAGACGCTCTATTCCGCCTTTGAAGATGTCGATAATGCGATTTCGGCTAAGCAACAATATCGCTATCAAGGAGAGAAGTTGGCGCAGCAATTCAGCGCAGCGGCAGCCGTTGAAGCCATTTATGAGAGTCAGTATCGCAATGGCGCTATCGGTATTCAGAATTGGATTGATGCCCAAGAGAATCGTCGCAGCGCCGAGGCGGCTTTACTCGAGAATCGTTACAACCAACTCACCGCCCAAGCGACGCTTTATCAAGCCCTTGGTGGCAGTGATATCGCCCCGCCTTTGGCAAAGTAATAACGCATTGTTGTAAAAGCATTACAGCACTATAGAAAAACAAAACCGCTATTAATAGCGGTTTTTCGTTTTTGCATCACTCAGGGCAAGTGCAAGCCTCTGAGTGCTAGTGCCTTTGCGCTGTGTTTAGCTGTTAAGCTGAATTAGCTGCGCAATATTTGCAGCGGCAAACTGAGCATATCATCGCCGGTTCCGGCTAAGTGCCAGATGATGCCGACTAAAGCGCCAACCGTGAGCAAGTACCAAATCACCGAGAAGATTTGTCCGTATCTGTCTAACGGCAGCAGGTGGCTTTGATGGCGAGTGCGCCACTCGAAGATGATTTCTAAGCTGCCGATCAACAACAAGAATCCCAATAAGGCTAAGCCTAAGGTGTAGCTGATATACACACCGAAAGCGGCACCGGCGGCGCAGGCGACCAAGCCCATAATGCTGTTCATCGAAAAGCTGATGCTCTTTAAAATATGGCCGCCATCGAGTGGTAAAATTGGCAATAAATTAAATAGGTTAAGCAGCGCATTAAAGGCGGCAAGGCCAGCAAAAAACACATTGCCCGTGGCGTGGTAAGCAATCAAGGACGCGATGGACATCAGGAGTCCAAAGGTTGGCCCCATGATGGAAATCACCACATCTTGCCAACGCGTATTAATTTTTTCATCGGAGAGCGCGAGCCCACCCATAAAGGGAATAAGGTAAATCCCTTTGGTTTTCATCCCAAAATATTTCATCGCGCGGATATGGCCGTATTCGTGGAATACCAAGCAGGCGATGAGCGCGAGGGCGAATTGGAAGGAGAATAGCCAAGAATAAGCCGCAACGCTGGCGCCCGCTAATACCACTTTTATGACTTTGGCGCTTTTTAACAGTTTAAAACCAAGGGAGGCGAGTCCAACCATGCTCAGTTTTTGCTGCTTAACTATGGGCGTTTCAGGAGTTTGGCGTTCGATATCTTTTTCGGTGCGTCGGCCTTGGTCGATAATTTTGTCATCCTGCAGCAAGCAGTAATCGAGGCGGAAAGGCTGCCAAACGAGATCGGTTTCGAGGCGAACTTGGATTTTATTTTCTGTCATGGCGATGGCTTGCTCGCCACTTTCTGTCGCCAATGGACTGCTGTGGTGGGTGAGCTCAAAGACATGAACCTTGAGGCCGCCATTGTCGACGGAAGCTTCTTTTTGTGAGACTAAGGTGTTGTCCCAGAAGAGTTGTTGCCAGCCCGCGAGTGAGCCTTCTAAGCGCAGTTGTTTGCCTAAGCAGTCAATCTTAAGTAGTTCCAATTTCGGTTCCATCTGTTTGTATATTTAGTGCCAACTTAAACGTCATCCCTTAAGTCGACGCAGAAAATGGTCATTTTGAAGTGTATTTTAGCTGCGCTTTGCCAGTGGACTCGGCGCTGCTACACAGCGGCAAATTATGCCTGTGAATTCACTATGAGGATATTAGCTTTTAAGGTCATAGTGTTTTTTATTGAGCAACTGAGTTGTTGGTAGATAGTATCTCAGCTGCTTGCCGATTATTCATCGAGGGTGCGTACAATTTCAATCCCTTGGGAAATCGTTGTGAAAGCCAGTTTAGCGACACAGCATTGCCCCAGTGCTTGGGCGTGGTTTTGAACCCACTTGATAAATTCATTGAGCGGCAAATCTTGTTTTTGGCGCAGTAATTGCGGCAGTTCGCCGACGGGGTCTTCATGGATTTTCTGCGGACAGGCACTGATTAGATAACGCTGGCCTTTTGAGTCGAGTAATTGATCGGTATCGATAAAATGATGCTGATAGAGACAGGCGAGTTCGAGCCAATCCCTTTGGTGTTCTAGGTAAAGTAATTCGTCACTTTGAGTCAGTTTTACAATGGCTGGCCATTCAATACTCGACATCTTAACGCTAGTTATTTCAGAACCTTAGGAAGTTTAAAATGGGCTCCGAGACAGTCTCTGAGAACAATCGGCGGCAGTAGACAAGGATTAGGATTATACAAGAAGATACTTGGCATGCTGCTGCGTGAGTTTATCTGACAGCAGTATGCCACGCTGAGGGAAGATTGATAGAGGCCAGAGCAAGTTCACTGAGTCTGGCTGAATGAGGAAGGCGTGACGACTGAGTCATCACTCCTAGCCAAGATTATGCGGTCGGTGCGGCTTTGGCTTTGGCGTTATAGTCAAAGTTAATTTCTTGACTGACATTGGCAATGCAGCAAGTGCCGTGTTCACGGGCGGTGCGGTGATTCGCTGGACCTATATGTAACTCAACGTTAAGGAATACGTGTTTAAGCACTTCGATACGGTATTTCTCGTAATAGCCTTCGACCTCTTGTTTGAAGGTATCGAACTCGAGTTCTTCGCGGGTGCGTTCATCCATAATGCGATTCTTCTCATCGAGCATCATTTTGATTTGCTCGATCATCGCCGCGTCGCCTTGCCATTCTGATTTAGGCGGTAGCTTATTGAGGCGAGCCTCGATATCTAAACTGGCGACAACCATAGCTTTAACGCTTTCATCGAGCAGCTTGAGATCTTGTTTGAGTTCGGCATGTTCCATCGCGCAATAAACGTCGGTTTTGGTTCCCGCCGTTGCCCCTATGACAACCGCCGTGATGCCTTTCTCAGCACGCGCGACACCGCCGACCAGATCGCCACGACGACCACTCGGATCGCTGACCGTTAAACTGCCGGCGGTTTTGGTATGGCTGTGCAGCAACTGTTTAGTGACTAAGATATTGCCCTTGGCTACCAAATTGGAATATTGCACAAATTGGGCGCTGATCTGCCCTTGAGAATGGATATTGGTAGAGTATTCATTGGCTTTGATTTGTCTGCCAATGATGCCTTTACTGACTGTGACGTCACCTTCCGCCTCTAGGGTAGCGGAGTCCACAAAGCCCATCACGGTAATATCGCCCGAGCTTTTAACGACCATGCCTTCGTGGACATCGCCGGTGATTAAAATACTGCCCTTAAAGCTGATATGACCTGTGCCGATGTCGACATCTTTAAGCTGTAAAATATCATCGACATTCATACCTGTACGGGTTTCGACGGGTTGCCCTGCTACTGTGGCGATGAGTTTATTGGGATCTTTGGGATGAAAATCTGTGCCTGTACCGGCTTGAAGCACGGCATCTTTACCCGGTTTTTGTTTAAGCACTTCGCCCTTAATATTGTAACCCGGCGTGCCTTCGGTGGCTGGGTGCTTAACCATCAAGAGATCATTGGCTTTGACGACGATAAGCGAGCCGAGATTGCGCATATCGACACTGCCATCTTCCCGCTCTTGTGGCTGGAGTAAGCGTTCGCGCGCGAGGAACACTTTGCGTTCTAATACCGCATTGAGTCCATTGACTGGCGCTTTACCTTGGGCGATGTCACTTTGGCAAACTTCGCCGGCCTTGAGCGTACCGAGTTGTTTCAGTAGCGCTTGAATTTTGAGTTTGCTCAACCCCATGCAGACGTTGTTCTTTTTGAGATGGGTAAGGATCTCTGGCAAATCTATCTGTTTACCGCCCCATGCAGCGGTCAGTTTGAGGCTGGCTTGCATTTTATCTGGGCTAATTTCGATTGCGATGGCGCCATCGCGGCGTTCAGCTAAAGTGGCGTAGAGCTCAAACTTCCCGTCGTCTTGACTACACAGAGAGTTAATTTTAGCGACGGTTTTAGTAATGGCAGGCTCTAGCGGAAACAGGGAGGCGAATTCAGGTAAAGACAACAGGCGCATTATATCTTCATGGGTGACTGGGCCATGGACATTAGGGATCAGGCGCAATTCAGCTTTTGTCTTATCGCTGTTTAGCTCAATGAGTTCAGGGTCCAGCATAGGGGCATTCCTAGTAATTGCGTTTTATTATTGTTTAAGAAGCTGATTTGAGTATAACAGTAGAAACTTAGGGTAAAGAAGCCTTTTTGGCTGCAAAAACAGCAAATGTTGGCATTTTGTTGTTAATGGTCTATGGGGTGGTTTTTAAATAGTTTTTTATAAGAAATTGAATGGGATAAGCAGTGTTATCTCTGGTTTATTCGTACTAATAGCAGTGTAAGCCGCAACTTAATGCTAACTTTCGATTTAGCCATTATTTTGATGTTTTAAATCAAATCCCTATGCTAGGAACGGCAGTTTGATGTAAATGAAAGCCTGTTTACCGGAATCGCTGACATGCGGCAGATCACAATATTGAGTTTTGTAACACGAGGAAAGATAAGCTTTATCTGAAAAAAACTGGGATAGTGATACGAGTGAGTATGAGGCGTAGTCAATAACGCGCCTATAGCTGAAGCATAAGCGCGTTTTCGATAGCGGTTTTACTTGTGCTGGAAGTAATACAGCTTGTACTTGTTGTTATCGGCAACCACTTTTAATTGGCCAAATTCGGCGGCAATGATATCTGAATAGGGTAAGTGGCGGTTGGCGACAATTTGCCAAATGCCGTTATGTTGTAATTGCTTGGCACTATCAGTGACAAAGTTCTGCGCTATGCTGGTGGTGCTTGCAAGGCCATCGTGGAACGGCGGATTAGAGATAATGCCGTTAAATTTCCCTGTGGTTTGCGCGAGTCCATCGGAAGGATAGACTTTGGCCGTCATGCCATTGGAGGCTAAGGTGAGTTCGCAGGAAGCCAAGGCCATCGCATTAATATCGACACACTCTAAGGATAAGCTCGGCTGGGCCTTGAGCAGGGCTGCGGCAATCACGCCGGCGCCGCAACCAAAATCGAGCACTCTGCCCGAGAGTGTCGGTAGGTGCGACAGTAACAATTCAGTGCCCAGATCTAAGCGTTTTTCGCTAAACACCCCGACTAAGTTACAGATACTTATCTCGCCCTGCGGCGTAGTCAGTTGATACTGACTGACCCAGTCGCTGAGCTTCATCGCTGGTGCGCTACCTTCCAAACTGCTGCCAAATAACAGGCAGTGGCGAGCGTTATCGAGCTTCATTCCAGTCGCAAAATACTCAGGCAACAGCTTCACTAAAGACTTAATCCCGCCTTTGTTTTCTCCAACGACTAACAGTTGGCCGTTAGGCACAAGATGATTGGCGGCGAGGTTAAACAAATAAGGTGCTAAGGGTTTGGCTTTGGGGAAATAAACAATAACCGTATCGTACTTTTCTCGTTCAAGCGGATCTTGGTGCGGCAGGTCATGGCCGAAATAGCAACGCAGCTTTGTGTTGGCGTGCGGCGCTAAGTGCAAGTAATGGTGGTAATCCAAGGCGAGTGCATCGACCGATGCCGCGACATCGAGCAGGGCTTTTGGCAGTAGATCGGCTTCATGATTGAGCACTAACACTTTATGTTGGCTTAGGCTGTCTTGATTACGAATAATGACTTGCGATGGATTGGTTAACACGGTTACTGGCACCTATAAACTTAAGTGTGGGCATTATACCCGTTATTCACGCCTGAGCCAGTTTGCATCGAATCCCTACTCAAAGACCTAATAAAATCCCTAATAAAAAGACCCAATAAAAAAGGCAACTGCATTATGCGGTTGCCTTTAATGAACGGAATCGATTAACGCTTAGCTTTTAGGTTTCTTCGGTTTAGGTAATAAGCTAAAAATCTTATTGGCGATATCGGTATTATCTTGATGGCCGTTAAACAGCTCAGACGCCGGACCTGCGGCAAAGACTTGTACGTCTGTGCCTGTGTGACCGTCGGTTGTCCAACCTGTATCAGTACGTTTATCAATAACATGGCGAATCGCCACCGCCATGGTTTCTAATCCCTGCATTCTGGCGACGTTTAATTTGGCGACTTCTTCTTCGCTAAGTTCAAAGCCTAAACCGCGGGCGAGATCGGCTTGCCATTGCTCACCAGTGATGGCGGCTAAGGCCAAAGTGTCTGTGCTGGCCGAGATATTACGCAGGATTTCAGGGTTCCAGCTGTAATTGCCATCGACGCCAATCGATAGACCACCGGTATTGTGGTCGGCGGTGATCACCATTAGGGTATCTGGATGTTCACGCACAAATTGCTCAACCACTTCAATGGCATTGGAGAACTCATCCATCTCACCCATGGCAGTGGCGATGTCGTTATTGTGGCCCGCCCAGTCGATGAGACTCCCTTCGACTAACAGCACAAAACCTTGGTCATTTTGCGACAGTAAGCTGAGTGCCTTTTGAGTTAAGGTGCTGAGTTTTCTTGCATCTTTCTCATCAATCGCCCAAGGCAATTGTACTTCGGCAAACAGGCCCAACACTTTTGGTTGGGTGATGCTGGCGAGATCCTCAAAACGGCTGATGTGTTGATAGCCCTTGGCTTTGAACTGCTCTAACAGCGCAGGAGGAAAATACTTTTGACCACCGCCTAAAAATACATCGGCGTTGGTTTCTAAATAGCTGAGTGCCAAAGCGTCGTAGTTTTTACGGCTCTCGTTGTGTGCCAAAAAGGCGGCTGGCGTGGCGTGGTTGATTTGCGACGTTACTGCGACCCCTGTGCTGAGGCCAAGGGATTTGGCTTTTTCGAGTATGGTCGGCAGTGGTTGCTTTTGGGTATCGACCGAAATCGCCCCATTATACGATTTAACCCCTGTGGCCAGCGCTGTCGCGGCCGCGGCTGAGTCAGTCACATAACCACTGACGCTTGCGGGATAGGTACTCGCCATGCCCACCAGTAAACGGTCAAATACGGTTTGCTCGACTTCTTCGGTGTCAGGATTATCTTTGTAATAGCGGTAGGCGCTAGTGTAAGACGGCCCCATACCATCACCTATCATGATGACGATGTTTTTCGGTCGCGATGGCGCTTTCGTTGGACCCGTTTCATCTGCCCAAACTGGCGTAGATAACAGCAAACTGATGCCGAGTAACAAGAGTGGCGCTTTGGTGAAACTCATATCACATCCCTAGAAGTGGTTCGGCGCTCGCGATTTGCTCGCGCCTTACAATCAACAAACTCGTTGGTAAATTCTTATGCTGTGGCGTTAATACGTGCTTCGATAGCATCCATTAACATGCCCGTGATGTCGACATCAAATGCCGCTTGGATTTCACGTATACAGGTTGGGCTGGTCACATTGATCTCAGTCAGCTTGTCACCAATCACGTCCAGCCCGACAAAAATCAGTCCACGTTTTTTAAGCTCAGGGCCAATGGCGCGGGCAATTGCCCAATCGCTGTCGGATAAAGGCTGCGCCACACCGCTACCCCCAGCGGCTAAGTTGCCACGGGTTTCGCCTTTCATTGGGATACGTGCCAATGCGTAAGGTACAGGCTCGCCATCGACCACTAAAATGCGTTTATCGCCTTTGGTAATTTCAGGGATAAAGGCTTGCGCCATCGCATATTGTTGGCCATAACTGGTCAAGGTCTCGATGATCACCCCAAGGTTTGGGTCGTCCTGCTTCACGCGGAAAATCGAGGTGCCGCCCATGCCATCTAAAGGTTTAAGAATGATATCGCCCTTAGCTTGGTGGAAGGCGCGGATACGTTTGGCATCACGGGTCACGATCGTTTCCGGGGTGAATTCGCTAAACCATGCGGTGAACAGCTTTTCGTTAGCATCCCGTAGGCTTTGTGGCTTGTTGACGATTAATACGCCTTGTTCTTCGGCGCGCTCAAGCATGTAAGTGGCGTAGATAAATTCAGTATCAAATGGCGGGTCTTTACGCATTAAGATCACGTCGAGTTCGCTCATTGGCGTGTCTTGAGATTCGCCTAGCTCATACCATTTGCTCGCATCATTGATAACAGTTAACGGACGCATATTGGCCATCGCCACGCCGTTGACCATGGCAAGATCAGCCATTTCCATATAAAACAGTTGATAACCTCTGTCCTGCGCGGCCATTAACATGGCAAAACTGGAGTCTTTCTTAATGTTGATCTCACTGATGGGGTCCATCACTATGCCGAGTTTTATCATTAATCTGTTCCTTATTTGTCGCCGTTTGCAGGCAAAAAAGCATTTATTGGATAATGGGGTCTGTCATGCCAGCGCAGCTTGCGGCTGCGGTTTAGCCTAAATCACCAAATCTGAGTTGCAGCGCCGTAATGGCCGTGAGCGAGGCGGTTTCAGTGCGAAGCACTCTGGGGCCAAGCAACACATCGGTAAATTGATAGGTTTCTGTCATGGCGATTTCTTCCGCCGACAAACCACCTTCTGGGCCAATTAACAGGCGCACGCGTGTGTGCGCTAAATCTAAGCCATTGATGCCGTGTGCGGCACGTGGATGTAAATTGAGTTTCAGCGCCGAGGTTGGCTCACTGCACCAATCGTGTAAGTCCATCGCTGGGCGAACCACAGGCACTTGGCTGCGGCCCGATTGTTCACAGGCGCTTACAACGATTTTCTGCCATTGTTGAATTTTTTTCTCTAGGCGTTCACCATTAAGCTTTACACCGCAGCGATCGGAAAACAGCGGCGTAATGGTATTCACACCCAGCTCGACCGATTTTTGAATGGTGAATTCCATTCTATCGCCACGGGAAATCACTTGGCCTAAGTGCAAGTTGAGTGGCGACTCAGATAAATTGGCCTCACAGGAAAGCAGTTTTACTGTGACATGCTTCTTACCTGCATCGACAATTTCAGCAAGATAATCATGGCCATCGCCATTGAATAGGCTGATATGTTCGCCGTTACCCATGCGCAGCACTTTGCCGATATGGGCTGCGCCATCTTCGTCTAAGTTCAACTGTTGATTGATGGCTAATGGTTGAGGTTGATAAATTCTTGGGACTCTCATTGTCGACCTTACTCGGCTAATTGTTGACGCAGTGGTGGCGCATTACAGGCATTCTGCACAAAGGGATTATGGTTGCCTTGAGTTTGCGCTATAGCGTTATCGCGTTTGCACTCAATAGTATCAACTGGATAGGTTTTATCCCATGCCTTAAACAATTTTAATTGGCTCGACGCGATTTTAAGCCCATAGGTCTGCTGCATATAGAGGTAGGTTCTGGCTATCTTACCGCGAGCGTTTACGGGCGGCTGCGCCTGACGATTCTTAAAATCGACCACCATAGCGCATTGGCCATATTGGTCGGCTTTACCGTTCCATTGGCTAAAACGGAAGTTACTGCGATCGCCATTCACTTCACCGATGGCGGGCACTAAGTTGTGCATGTCCGCTTCCATCTTATTAAATTCGTTACTGTTATCGGCGCAGTTTTTACGCCCGCCCTTTTGCCAGCATTGGAGCTGATGGCCAAATTCCCAGGCGGGCACTATGTGTTCCCACTCGATACGATTGGCGCGGGTTTCCTGTTTACGGACTTGATAACCGCAGCTGGCGAGATCGGGTTTCCACGATTTGCCTTTGATCTGAATATCGCAGCCACAGTAAAAACTGGTGGCGGGTAGAGTACCTTGGCGACTTCCGGCGTAGAGCGCCTGCGACTTAGTTTTCGCTTGGCTGAAACTATTGGGGTGTGACACTGAGGCGCTAGCGGGCACAGTTAAGATTGCCGCCCAAGTGATCAGGCACAGCAAGAGGCGCCGTGAATTAACGGTTAAAGAAGTTTTGTTCAAAATTTATCCCAAAATAACAAACACTACGCGAGCCTTTGGCTCGTCTTTTATGGCGTGATGGTAAGGGAAATGCCGCTGATTATGCAAATTGAGTCGTACTTTTTACTCACGCAATTCCCAAATGTTGAAATTCGAATTGTGGAGTGGGTGTGAGGATTGTGCACGAAGAGTGCTTAGATCGCCGTTAAATGGGTCTTACAGCGTTTACAGATATAACGGCTTTCACCGCGTAGCACCTTGTTATGGCGGCGAATACTTAACCGAATCGGTCCACAGGCGCAGCGATACTCCACGTCGCGACCTGCCACAGAAGTGGTATTGAAGCTGTGGGTGGTACTCGGGTTAACCTTAAATACCGTTAGCATCAAAGATTGCCATTCTTTACCGTGGGGCTTGGTTTTGCCAAAAAGCTGAAAACACAGTAAATGACAAATTTCGTGCGGTACAACTTCAGTTAGAAAAGCTTCGCTGTTTTCGCGTAGTAACACAGGATTGAATCGCAAACGATTCTGCTGCAGATGAGCCGTACCCGCGCTCTTTCCCCTGAGACTAAATTGTGTGACTGGGCGTGGGAAAGCGCGCTTAAGCGATATCTCAGCTTCTTGATAACAAGCTTCAATTCGCTCTAGTACTTGTATTTGCAGTGACGAGAGTGGGCGTGATGAACCGGTGAAAATATGTGCCTGAGCCAGATCTTGTACTGGTGGACTCGTTATCAGCTGCGACTTATCTTGGCTTTGGCCCAAGGCTGCGTATGTCGATTTTGTCAGTGGGGCGAGTGCTTCACTGCTGCGACGACGTAAAGCATTGAGTAAGTCTGCAGGTTTCAACATAGGGTTAGCGTTGGATCTCGTCGGTTAAAGGTAAACATTGAGTGCTTAACACTCATTTAGTTATAAAAGCATCAGTTATGAAGCCAATCCTAAGTATGGCGCTTGGCTTCTGCGTTCGAACGCTTGTTCTTGCAATCCGCTCTTATACTCAGCCTTCCAAATCAGCGATTGAAATAAGAGTCAGGCCAAGCGTTCGCATCATAGCGAACGCTATCTGACAATGCCAGTTTCAGCCAGTGTGACTTGGCTTATAAACTCGCTGCCGCCTGCATCACCATAGTGCGCACTTGTTCGACTATGGCTTGCTCAGTATCGGCGTCATAGCCTTTGACTCTTGGGGTGTGAATATGGCCGACTTTCGCACGGCTATTAAACTTTTGCTGCAACACTATGGCGCGATAGGAAATTTCATTAGAAAGATAACCGCCGCCAGAGCCTTCGACTGACGTTTCATTTTGCAGTTCGCCTAATGATGTTGCACTAAACTCGCCGCGGGCAAGGGTTGTGACTGTGTGGTTATCGTTGACTTTCCATTGGTCATCTTTTACTTGCATGGCGGCAACAGGCAGCGAGAATTCGACAAATTGCGGGCCGATAAAATCTTTGCCATTGAGCTTAGGGGCAACCGGTGCGGTTTTAGTGCCGCCAGTGAGGACATTTTGGTTATCGGGCGCCGCGGCACTGCGATTTCGGGCAGGGAAGCGTTCAATATCAAAGTCAGTTCGGCCCATGCTGACGGTAAATACAAATTGGGTTTTAGGATCGCGGTATATCGGGCTCAGTAGCGATTCGATAAGTCCTTGGTCAAAATCTTCAAAACGCACTGGCACCATAGCGGTTTCGATTTGCGCCGTTTTGCCATTTACATCAAAGCGGAACCCATCCAAGGCGAGGGCGACTAAGCCGGAAGGATTACTCTGGGTGATATCTTTATCGAGGAAGAAGGGATCGAAACCCGTGAGGAATATTTTGATTTGAACATCATCAGCATATTGAATATCGCTAAAACCCCGAGAGGCCTTTTCAACCGCACTCATTAATATGTCTTGTTGCCAATCGGCCATTTTAAAGTTGGCGCTGGTGCTCTTAAGACTATTAAGCATGGCAAGGCGCGCCCAATATAAAGGTCGGTCGTCAATATGACCGGACTGCACATCGCGTACCGCCTGTTGCCATAATCTGTGACCTTGGCGCGCCGCTAATTGGGTGGCATCGACTTCGTTTTTCTTGGAACTTAACTGCTGAGTCAGGCCATCATCGAGTGCTTGATAGCGAGTCACGACTTCGCCCATGGTTGTTTCGGCTGTTGGTAGGCGGGAAACTTCAACATCACCAAATAGCTGCACAGCACTGGCCGTATTGATCAAGCTACTGGCGAGGATTAGCGTTAACACTGGCTTCAACACTGGCTTCAACATTTTTGATTTCCCTGTAGTGATTAGATGTTATTGATTGGAAATGATGTTCATCTCGTCCTGCGGAAGGCTCTTATGCCAAAAAGTATGCACTACAAGCTGAGGGTAATAAAGTTATGCGCAGTGATCTTCGTCATCTTATGCCAATATCTTCTATCTCAACATCTTCTATTTCAAAGGCGGCGGAGCTGGCATCAGTCCTTCTATGGCAGAACTTACTTGCCTCTTTTTTGCCACAATTGGTCAGCAGTTTGCTAGGGCATGCAAACACGCTAAGTGATAGCCTTAATCACTTTTTTAGTTCATTGGATTTTTTGTTTTCTACAAGGAGACTTTATGCGTTCGTTCGCCATATCGACTGTGTTGGTGATGTCCTCACTGTTAGCGTCGTCAATCTTTGCTGCCCCAGCTTTTGCCTCAACAGCGGCGAAGACGGAGTGGCAAGAAACCCGCAGTTGGGATGCCATTTTTACTCAGCACCAAGTTGAACCGCAACAAGCTAAGCAACAACAAGCTAAGCAACAACAAGCTAAACCGCAAAAAACTAAGCCCCAACAAGCCTCGGGCGTGGTGGTGCTGTGGAACGAAAATAAGCAACAGGGATATACCAACAATCTTAAACGTGCCAATCAAGGTTTTTTACCGGCATCGACCTTTAAAATCCCCAATAGCTTGATTGCGCTCGAGTTGGGTGTGGTGAAGGATGAGCACCAAGTGTTTAAATGGGATGGTAAAAGTCGTGATATCGCCACTTGGAATCGTGACCATAACTTGATTACTGGGATGAAGTATTCGGTTGTGCCCGTCTATCAAGAGTTTGCCCGCCAAATTGGTGAGGCGAGGATGTCGAAGATGATCGCCTCCTTCGATTATGGCAATGAGGATATCTCGGGTAATTTAGATAGCTTTTGGCTCGATGGCGGTATTCGGATTTCTGCCACTGAGCAAATTGATTTCCTGCGTCGGCTTTATCACAACAAGATCCATGCCTCAGAGCGCAGTCAACGAATCGTTAAGCAGGCCATGCTCACCGAGGCGAATTCTGACTATATTATTCGCGCAAAAACCGGCTATGCGGTCAGAGCTGAGCCAAGTATTGGCTGGTGGGTGGGTTGGGTAGAACTCGATGATAATGTGTGGTTTTTTGCAATGAATATGGATATACCCGACGCCGCAGGTTTGCCATTGCGTCAAGGCATCACTAAAGAAGTTTTAAAACTGGAACACGTTATTCCTTAGGTCGCGTAAGCATCGCGTATCTAAACCTTGCGAGAATTACGTATGAAGCTGCCTACTTAGCTGACATAAATCG
>NZ_VXCT01000044.1:0-42814 GCF_052850535.1 Shewanella sp. 1180_01 | reverse complement strand
TCGATGTGCCTAATTTCACCGAAGCGTTATGGGTGCATAAAAAGGATAAAACCTATTACCTTTCTTACGCCTCAGGTTTCCCCGAAAAAATCGCCTACGCGACCAGCGATAATGTAAAAGGCCCGTGGAAGTACCAAGGCATACTAAATGAAGTAGCGGGTAACTCACCAACAAATCATCAAGCGATTATTGAATTTAAAGGCAAATCTTATTTTATTTATCATACTGGCGCTTCGCAAAATGGCGGTGGTGAGTTTAGACGAACCGTTGCCATCGACCCGCTTTATTACAATGAAGATGGCACGATTAAGCGAATCCAGATGACGACGGAAGGCATTACTTCGGCGCAGTAATACTCTGATAATGGCTAATATGGTGCGAGGACAGTTGTAGAAACTAACAAGGTGAGCCGAATATCGGATCACCTTTCTGTTGTCACCAAGCATGTGCGTGATGCTATTTGTGCTCGATATTCTTCTTTAGTGTATCTTGGGAGGTGGAGAGCAGTTTATTCATTTCTGCTTTAGCACGTTCACTGTCCCCTGCTTCAATCGCTGTATAAATGGCCTTGTGGCCTGGCAGTGATTCGAGGAAATCATCTTGGATGGTACTACTCAATCTAAAAATTTCGAGTAAAGCCGACTGAATTGATACGCCTAAAGAGACCATAAACTCATTGTTGGTCGCATCTAAAATCGCCATGTGGAAGTCAATATCCGAGGTATAAACCTCATCTGTGCCCACTTGCGCCGCTTCCATCTTGGCATAGGCAGCCGCAATGATTTCAAGTTGCGCTGGAGTACGTTTTTTCGCGGCAAGTTCGGCAGCTGCAGGCTCAAACACCTCACGGATTTCATACAACGACGTGTAAAATTCAGGCGAGGGTTTAGATTGAGAAAACCAATTTAAAATCACGGGATCGAACATATTCCAATGGCGGCGCTCACGAATACGGGTGCCCAGTTTGGGACGCGATTCAATTAAGCCCTTTGCGGTAAGCACTTTAAAGGCTTCTCTGAGCGAAGTACGAGACACCTCAAGTTCTTCACAAATGGTGTTCTCATTGGGAATATATTCACCCGGAGCATAAAATCCGCCAACAATACGCGAGCCAAGTTCGCTGGCCACCCAGTTGTGGATATTCTGCGGTCGGTTGTTTGCCTGATTTGCCATTGCGCCCTCTTATGTCCCGATATAGCCGAACAGTATCTAAAATAACTCGCTAAAAAAGCCGAATTTGATCAAATGTTATGATACTACCTTTCCTTAAAAACGTAACAGGTAATTTTCATAAAGCCAAGAATTTATGAGGGTTTCGCGCTAATTCATCCTTTCGCCGTCACCCCATTCTCACGCTTTTCTTTACACTGTAAAGCTGCTAGGGACAGGGTTAATTTACCTGCTACGGCTCATTTTATGCCTATATTCGACAGGTTTTCAGCGAGATGACTCCGTTAGGAAATAATCGTTTTTAATATCAAAATCGATCAAGACATCGACCACAAACATGCCCGCTGATTGTGCTGCTTGAATACCTGCTTTGGCATCTTCAAACACGATACAACGCTCAGGGGCAATCCCCATCAACTCGGCGCAGCGCAAAAATGTATCTGGTGCAGGTTTGGGCGCGACGACTTGGTCGGCACCAACCACATGGTCGACTAGCTCGAGTAAGCCGCACAGGGTTAAAATCTCAACCGCTTCCTCAGTATATGCGCCTGTACCCACTGCCATAGGGCGCTTGCCCTTATTCTGCTTGGCAAATTCGGCTAAACGGGTTGGCATAACATAGAGGTGCATGGTTTCACGAACCAAGGCTTCTTTATAGTCATTCATAGCTTCACATGTGGCGTTTGGTGTTACACCAAAATGAGCAATTAAGATTTTAAGGGTGCCAATTGTCGGCACGCCCGCCAAGGATCGCATTAATGCGCCATCAATAGGGATCCCAAAGTGGGTTAATGTTTGTCGCCATGCCTGTTCATGTAACTGGCCGCTATCGACCAAGGTGCCGTCCATATCGAAAATAATGCCATCAAAATCTGCGTACATACTGCTTTCCCAACCTTTAAGACTGAAATAAATTGACCAGCTCAACTCGTCTGACGCTCACACATTAACGTGCACAAATTAAAAAGCCGCCCTGAGGCGGCTTTTCAGTATTAGCTTGAGATTATAGCCCTCTTGCTAAACCGTAATATACGGAATTCTGGCGAAGCTCATTTTTAAACTGACGAATGCGAGTATCAGCATCGATGCTCACCAGTTCAGCCCCCGCCATTTCCGCAAAATCGACAATGTTGTCAGTGCTGATGGCTTGGCTATAGGCTGAGTGATGCGCGCCGCCCGCATGGATCCACGCTGCTGCAGCAATAGACAGATTTGGACGCGGCTCCCACAGTGCCGAGGCAACGGGCAGATTTGGCAATTCCTGTGGTGGTGTCACTGTATCTAATTCATTGAGAATAATACGGAAGCGGTTACCAAGATCGATAGTCGATACGTTAATGGCCGGTCCCGCTTTACCGGTAAATAGCAGACGCGGAACATCGCAGCGCACACCGATAGTATGACGGTGTACTTCTAAACGTGGTTTAGCGGCGGCAATAGACGGACACACTTCAAGCATGTGCGCGCCGAGCACTTGATCTGTCACGCCAAAGTTATAGGTGTAATCTTCCATAAATGAAGTGCCACCGGTGCGGCCTTGGCCCATCACTTTCATGATGCGTACCATATTTCCAATCACCTTCACCGCCATAACCCATTCCGTTTGCCATCAAACGTTGTGTCGCTAGCCCAGGTAAACCCGTCATGCCAGTTAAGTTTTCAAAGCAGTTAGTAAAGGCACCAAACTCGCCATCTTTTAAGAATTGGGTTAAGCCCAGTTCGATTTGCGCTTCCTTTCTTAAACGGTCAAGTTGGTATTCATCGTTAAACAATTCATTACTAATGACATATTCGCTCGCGTAGCGGTCGATTTGGGCAGTTATATCATTATCGGCAACCGCATTAATTGCATCATTTAGCTCACCTAAACTGTAGGCATGCACTTCGTAACCGAATTGAATCTGTGCCGCTACTTTATCGCCTTCGGTCACTGCCACTTGGCGCATGTTGTCGCCAAAACGCGCAATACGAAGATTTTGGCTTTCGTTCCAACCGGCCGCAGCACGGCACCAATCGTCTACTTGGGCTTGTACATCGTTTGTTTGCCAATGACCTACTACCACTTTGCGCTCTTTGCGCATGCGGGTGCCGATATAACCAAACTCGCGGCAACCATGGGCACTTTGATGGGTGTTCATGTAGTTCATGTTAATGTCGGCCCAAGGCAGCTCGGCATTAAACTGAGTATGCAAATGCATGAAGGGTTTGCTGAGTTCATTCAAACCCGCAATCCACATTTTGGCAGGCGAGAACGTGTGCATCCACAGGATAACGCCTACACAGTTTTCATCACTGTTGGCCGCTTGGCAAACAGCATAGATTTCGCGAGGTGATTTAACCGTAGGTTTATAGACGACTTCCATTGAAATCGTGTCTGACTGATTAAAACCGTGGACAATTTGCTCACTATTTTTCGCCACTTGCTCCAACACTTTAGGCCCGTATAAATCCTGCGAACTGGTCACAAACCACACTTGCTTTTGTTTGAATGCTTTCATATTGCTCTTTACCCTATAAATTTGATGATACTAGTAACGTGAAACCGATTGATTTGATGCACTATTTACTTAGAACACTGTTTTGGCCGTAATAGGCGTCTTTACCGTGCTTACGTAAGTAATGTTTATCAATAAGCTCTTGTTTTAATGGCGTGATACTTGGCGACAAGGTTTTGGTCAGATAAGCCATTCGCGCGATTTCTTCCAGTAATACAGCGTGATAAACCGACTTTGACGCGCTGTCTCCCCAAGTGAATGGCGCGTGCCCCGCTACGATTACCATAGGTGACTCGCTTGGATTTCTATCAGCAAAGCAATCGAGAATTTGTACGCCCGTTTCTTCTTCGTAATCGCGACTGATTTGGTCATCACGCATCACAGCAGTGCATGGGATCTCGCCGTAAACATAATCGGCTTGTGTGGTACCCAAACAAGGAATGGCGATTTGCGCCTGCGCCCATGCAGTTGCATAAGTCGAATGTGTGTGGGTGATGCCGCCAATACTCTGCCATTGACGGTATAAATAAGTGTGCGTTTTGGTGTCGGATGACGGACGTAAACGCCCTTCGATAATTTGGTTTTCAAGATCGACAATAACGATATCTTCGACCTTGAGATCCTCATAGGGCACACCGCTCGGTTTAATGCCAATTACACCGAGCCTGCGATCAACTTGCGACACATTACCAAAGGTGTAAGTCACTAAATTGCGCTTCTCAAGCTCCATATTGGCTTCATAAACTTCGCGTTTCAGTTCAAGAAATGACATGTTATTTCACTCCATCAACATAATGCCCTAGGGCTAAATACGCTTGATAAAGCGCTTGGTATTTTTCAGCATTGGCAAGATTGGGTGCATAAGTTTTGGCAACATTCGAGGCCATCACGGCTTGCGCACTTAACACATCGGGATACACGCCTGCAGCGGTTGCGGCATAAATTGCAGCGCCCAAAGCACAGCTCTGCTCGCTTTCCAGTACGTCGATATTGCAATTCCACACGTCAGCGCAGGTTTGCATGATGAAATCTGACTTTTTAGAGATACCGCCAATCGTGACGACCTGATCGATTCGCACGCCCTCTTCCTTAAAGCGTTCGATGATGGCCCTGGCTTCGACTAAGGCTTTAAACACTTGCGGTGCGTGGCTACCCATGGTTAAGCCGCTGATCGCCATAGACACAGATTGGTCGGCATCGGGGGTACGACGACCGTTAATCCAATCAAGCGCGACGATACCAGTGTCGCCCACTGGTATCGTCGCAGCAGCATTACCCAGCTCAGTTAAGGTTTCATCCTCGAGCTGTACAATCAGTTTGGCTTTCACTTCTTCGTCAAATAACGCTGAAGTATTGATATTTTTAATGGGCCAAGTGGTGAGGTCCTTAAACCAAGCGTAGAGATCGCCAAAGGCTGACTGCCCTGCTTCAAGACCAATTAAACCTGGCATAACTGAGCCATCGACTTGGCCGCAAATGCCTTTAATACATCGGGAGCCAATGTCTTCATAACTGGCAACTGTGATATCGCAAGTCGACGTGCCCATCACTTTGGTGAGTACGCCTTCCTTGACATTGGCCCCCACCGCACCCGCATGACAGTCGAACGCGCCGAACGACACGATAACGTCTGTCGACAGTCCAAGATTAGATGCCCATTCTGGAGTTAATGTGCCGCAGACTTTATCAGAGGTACAGGTTTCAACGGGTAAGCGGTCACGAATTCCGTCCAGTAATGGATCGATATCAATAAAGAATTCATTAGGTGGGTAACCATTCCATGACTCGTGCCACATGACTTTGTGACCCGATGCGCAGCGACCCGCCTTGTATATCTTAGGGTGAGTTGTGCCTGTCATTAATGCTGTGATCCAATCACAGTGCTCTACCCAGCTGTAAGCTGCTTGTCTCACTTCAGTGTCATGGCGCAGTACGTATAAGGCCTTGGCCCAGAACCATTCAGATGAGTAGATCCCGCCCTCATATTTAAGGTAATTCTCTTTGGCGACTTTAGACGCTGCGGTAATTTGCTGGGCTTCAAGAATCGCGCTATGGTCTTTCCACAGTAAAAACATCGCATTAGGATTAGACGAAAATTCTTCTTTTAGGGCTAATGCCACGCCAGCTTCATCAACGGCAATCGGTGTTGAGCCTGTCGTGTCAAAGCTTAAACCACACACGTTTGCCGCTGCGCCTGCTGGTGCTTTAGCCCAAAGTCCTTGTACAACCTCAATTAAACTTTCAATGTAATCTAAAGGATGTTGCCTAAATTGATTTTTAGCAGGGACGCAATACAGTCCCTTTTTCCAACGTGGGTAGTACACCACATTGGTAGCAACTTCAGCGCCGCTTTGTGTATCAACCAATAACGCGCGAACAGAATCAGAGCCGTAATCCAGCCCTAACGCGTAAGACCCTAAAACATTAGACATTAGCATCCCCGTACATTGAACTCTGCAATCATCCAAGTGATCACAAACATTGTGAATATCATTTAATGCTACAATACTACTATAGCTTAATGGTATTACAATATTATTTTTATCAAAGAGTGATAATTTTTTTAACATCAGCAACAAGTTTATCGAGGCAATTGTTTTGTAAGGATTTGCTGTTTCTGCTAAATAGCGATAAAAATGCATCGGCAGAAAATTCGAGAAGTACAGAAAATCGGTGATTTGAGTTAGCGTGGTTAATCTGGTGATTGACATCGAGCGGATGAGTGAGAATAATACGCGCCAGGTTGCAGAGAAGCCTGTCCGCAAAAGATGATATCACTCTGATAAATTAACAGCGTTGCGAATCGATTTCATATCGAACCCACAGCAATCAAATAAGTTTGGCTTAGCGGAATGCCAATAAACTTAGGAGAATTGTTTGTGAAACATGCAACCGCCAACACTTTCAAACCCGCCAGTATCAATGTTGAACCTTCTGACATTGTTCCCTTAGCAGCCACCGAAACCCCCTCCCACGGGAAATATCACTCCGGCTCTCAGTCAACAGAGTCCTTAGGTACGTTAGCTATCCCTACTTTGTATTTACGTTTTGCGTTACCCATGGCATTCGCCATGATGCTCAGCGGCAGTTACAACTTAGTCGACTCTTATTTTATTTTGAAATACATCGGCGCCGATGCATTGGCTGGGGTAACGATTGCCTTCCCGTTACAAATGATGATTTTCGCTTTAGCCTGCATGATAGGAAATGGGACTGCGACCTTAGTGAGCCGATTTTTAGGGGCAAACGAGTTTGATAAGGCGAGTCAAATCGCGAATAGCGGTTTCGCGTTAGCCCTATGTTGCGGCGTGATCGTCACTGTCGTGTCACTCGCCCAGCTCGATAATCTATTAGCGTTTATTGGGGTAAGCTCAACACTTGCCTTAGCTGCTATAGAGTATCTACAACCCATTCTCTGTTTTAGTCTGTTCACCTTTTTGTTATCCCTTAGCGGCGATTTACTCAGAGCACAAGGCAAAGTCATGGTGATGCTGCTGGTTATCTTGTTGTCGGCGGTCATGAACATTCTGTTCGATACACTCTTTATTACCGTTTTGGAGATGGGCGTAAGTGGTGCGGCGTGGGCAACGGTAGCGGGCCAATGTGTGAGTCTATTTATCGCCGTCGTCTATTTTGTTCCAAATAACCGCTTTGCCAATAAGCAGGCGCTTCATCGGCAAGCTGCCCAGCCTACTTGTTTTAGAATAGAGCAGATAAAGCTCAACCTCACTGAGATAAAAGCGATTCTTGGCTTGGGTAGCCCAATACTATTGTCATATCTTGGGATTGCCTGCGTGATCTCATTGGTAAATCATATTTTAGTCAGTCATTTAGCCAATGTAGTGCCCAATACGCCAGCGGCGAATGAGGTCGCGTACATGATCAGCGCTTATGGTTTGATCGGCCGCTTTAATATCTTTATCGCCCTGCCGCTCATGGCTCTCACCAGTGCAGCACAAACGATCAGTGCCTATAACTATGGGGCGATGGCATCTTCTCGGGTGTTAGCGTGTGCTAAATGGGGAATCGTCTTGACCTGCTGTTATCTGAGTGTAGTGACAATCATATTTATGGGGTTTCCTACCTCAGTATTTGGTGTTTTCACCGATGACCTCGCACTCATTGCCGCCAGTGTTAAGATTTCGAGTGTGACGTTTATCGCCTTACCTTTGGCGGGGATCACAGGTATTGCGATTGCGGTGTATCAAGGCACAAACCGCCCTAAGCTTGCATTGCTATTATCTGGGATAAAAATCTATGGTTTGTTATTGCCCCTGCTGGTCCTGTTACCTCAACTATCCTTTACAGATATTTCATTTATCACAGGTGCATTAAACATTAAGATCATGCCAAACGCTTTGATTGAGTTATGGATGGCCTTTCCAATCGCGGACATCTTAGCTTGTCTCTTGAGTTTATTGATCATCAGTATTTGGCCTTTCATTCACGTGCCGCAAGCAAATAGAGTCAGTCATGGAGGTAATGCAAAATGAAGTTAGCCAATATGAAAGACTCAAGCACCATCGCATTAAATGAAACTAAAATTCGCGCTAAGAAGCTGCTCAAAGCTTGTCAGCAGGGTGAGCCGTCAGCCAAGCAAAGAGTCACAACCTTAATAGCGAAGTTGGGTATCTTACACTCAGATCTCCAGCTTAAGCATTGCCAACAAGTGATTGCTCGTGAGCTAGGCTTTATCGATTTTCATCATTGTCAGCGAGTCCTGTCGGGTCAAGCCATACTCGGGGATGATTGGGGAAACTTATTCCACACTAAGCAATGCGAGACGCTACTCAATCATTGGTTTACTGGCTATTTAGCCGCGCGTGATTTTAATGCACAAGCTGAAGGCACATTGTTACTCCCCTACAAGAAGCAGTTTTTTGTGGTGGAGCGGCAGGATTACTGTAATGCGCTGAATTTGTCGATAATTTCGCAGCAGGTGGATAACGTCGGTGAACCGACTATCCTGAGGGATCTGGTGAGTAGTTATGCTAATGCAGACTGGAACGCCTTTGCGCTGGCCATGATCCAACACAAACTACCCAAAGTGTAATGATGGCTGAGATTGTCAGTGCATCATCTTGAATGAGCAAATCTAGAGTTAAATGACAATAACCAACAAGGCCATCAATGCTGATGGCCTTGTTGGTAAACTATGATGGAGGCGCTGCGTTTCGAATCAGAAACTCAAGGCTAGAATAGCTAAAATGCAAAAAGCCGCTAATTGCTTAGCGGCTTTTTGACTGAATATGGCGGAGGAGTAGGGATTTGAACCCTAGGTGGGCTATAAACCCACGCCGGTTTTCAAGACCGGTGCATTAAACCACTCTGCCACCCCTCCGAACGAGGCGCATAATATAAGTAAGTGTGTTGACTGTAAAGCACTAACTCTCAATTATGCGCCGATTGTTGCTATTACACTCAATCCGCTGGATTTTGCTTCACATCGGCCACTATGCCGACACGTGCGGGATCTGGCTTAGTGAAATGTTTGGCAAAATCGCCCCACCCTTGTTGGCTCTTCAGCACATAACCGACCACAACTAAGATAGCGCAACATAGGATGCCCCAGCCGATAGCTACTTCACCTAGGTTTGCCCACATAGCGACTAAGCTTGATGCACCAAAGGCTATGCTGATCTGCAAGAAGTTCTGTAATCCTGCGGCCTTAGCGGCATTCTGACTAAACTGTTGTAGTGCACTATTTACGACTATCGGGTAAATGGCGCCATTTGCTGCGGCCAAAATCGAGAACGAAATAAGCAGTGGGAAAATCGTGCTTGCTGGAAAAATCAGCGTGAACATGATGATCGAAATAACGCAGGCTGCGAAAATCGACAACAAGATATTCAGCGTTTGATGCCCGCCAATGCGTTTTATCAGCAGCTTACTAGCATAACCACCGACAATAAACATAATGGTTTGCGGGATAAAGCTAAGGCCGATTTCAGTTGGCAGATAACCGTGCATTTCCATCACAATCGGCCATACGGTTAGATAAGCAAAGAAAGCACCGGAACAGGCGCCGAAGATCACGACGTTGCCTAAATAGCGGGTGTTTTTCAAAATTTGCCCATAAGATACCGCAGCATGTTCACTGTGTGTATGCTGACGCTTGCCTGGCACAAAGTACAATGTCATCAATATCAGTAGAAAAGCGATAACACACAAAGAGATAAAGATTGCACGCCAGCCTAATTCGTTCAGAATGTAAGCGCCAAGGATCGGTGCTAATGCAGGCGATAATGCGACCAGTGGCATAATGTTACTGAAAATACCTTGGGCTTTATCAGCATCATATTGTTCAACCACAATCGCTTGCCAAATAACCCCTGCACTACAGGCGCCAATCGCTTGGAAGAAGCGCGCGGTATTGAGCATTAGGATTGAATCACTGTTGGCAATAAACACGCTGGCAACGGCAAATACCACTAGGCCAAAAATCAATGCCCAACGTTTGCCGATTTTATTGACTAAGGGGCCATAAAGTAGCTGACCTAAGGCAAGACCCGCCAGGAAACAGGTCAGCGACATCGCCACCTGTGATGGGGTACTGTTAAGTGAGCCTTCAATTGCTTTGAAAGCAGGCAAATACATGTCAGTGGCAATAAAGCCGAGTATGCTCAACATGGCTAAATAGAATAGAAACATAAAGAACTTTATGTTTACAAAGGTGTTACTAGACTTTTTCATAAAATAATCGGGTCGGATTGACTAAAGCGTGCAGTCTAATGACTTGTTAAATCTATTGGAAACGTTTATTTTTGACTTGTGCTATCAATTATTTTCATTGGAACGGACGTCAGCTATGCTCTCAGAACAAGCGCTAGAACTCATAGATATTGTGGCTCGTGTAGGAAGTTTCACCGCGGCGGCGAATCGGCTGCATAAAGTGCCCTCTGCCGTGAGCTACGCGGTCAAGCAAATAGAAGAAGAACTCGGCGTCATTCTTTTCGAACGTCATCATCGCAGCGTAACCTTAACCCCTGCGGGTGAACATTTTGTTAAGCAAGCCAGAACTTTGCTTACGCAGATGGACGAGATGAAGCGTGGCACGCAGCGCGTAGCAAACGGTTGGCAACCGACCTTGTCCATCGCGCTGGATAATATCGTCCGTGCCGACAGGATCAGCGTATTGATTGCTGACTTCTATCGTCATTTCCATGATATTGAATTGATTATTCGCATTGAGGTCTTTAACGGGGTTTGGGAAGCGCTCGCCACGGGCCGCAGTGACATTGCAATTGGTGCAACAACCGCAATTCCGGTCGGCGGCGTGTACCAATATAAAGACATGGGCGATATTGAGTGGGCTTTTTTAGTCAGCAAAAATCATCCATTGGCCAATATTGACCGTCCGCTAAGCGACGATGAGCTGCGCCCTTTCCCCTCGATTTGCCTAGAAGACACCTCTCGGGAAATTCCAAAACGTATGACTTGGCTGCTCGAAAATCAACGTCGCCTCGTTGTACCCGATTGGATCCGCGCCATTAACTGTTTCCGTGAAGGTTTAGGCGTTGGTTATATGCCAGTGCACTTAGCAAGTGTGTTTATTAAAGCGGGTGCGCTGGTTGAGAAACAGCTAGAAAATCCTAAGCAGACCAGCCCTTGTTGTCTCGCGTGGAATGCCGACAAGATGTCGCCTGCGCTCGCTTGGGTGCTGGAATATCTGGGCGATACTGAAAAATTGCATAAAGAGTGGCTGGCTTAAGCTTGGTTTAAACTCAATATGCTGATCTAGTCCATATACTTGGCATTGAAATTAGCATTGGACTTGTCTTTGAAATCGGCATTGAAATTAACATTGAACTTGAAATTTACTGTAAGTGCACCTAAGTTCAGCAGGCCTATTTATCAAGCTAATTAAGTTTTAACCAAGCATTCATGTGCTGAGTGGATAAAGATACGGATGCAGCCATCTCAATCCTAAACACTTAGCACTTAAGATTGATATGTGAGATGAGGCAAAATTTTTAAGATTAACAATTTGTTATTCATGGTTCTATGACTTTCACCCGTATCTCAGGTACGGTATCATGAATGCAGTTAAGTTCGTTTTAGGATTTTACGGGAACTTAGTGTGCTGTAAAAAATCAAAATGATCAGTTTGGAAATGTGTCAACGGAGATCAACATGACCCAAGAAACCTTATATTCGACAAGTGCATCAACACTGGAAGTGAACAAACTTCTTAAAAACACTTATATGCTGTTGTCTATGACATTGGCCTTCTCTGCCCTGTGTGCTGGCTTGGCAATGGCATTAAATATCAGTCCATTACTCTCCATTGGCTTATCCATTGGTGGCCTAGTGCTGTTGTTTGTAACCTTACGTAAAGCCGAATCTGCAGCGGGTATCTTCTGGGTATTTGCCTTTACTGGTATGGAAGGCGCGTCACTGGGCTACATGCTGAATCACTACGCAGGCATGGCAAACGGTCCACAGCTGATCATGCAAGCACTGGGGTTAACGTCAGTGATTTTCGTTGCGTTATCAGCCTATGCGGTGACCACTAAGAAAGATTTCTCTTTCCTGCGTGGGTTCTTGTTTGCTGGCTTGATTGTGGTGATTGCAGCTGCCGTAATTAACATCTTTATGGGTAACAGCATTGCCTTTATGGCGATTAACGCCGGTATTGCATTATTGATGACAGGTTTTATCCTGTTTGATACTAGCCGTATTGTGAACGGTGGCGAGACGAACTACATTCGCGCAACTATCTCATTATACCTAGACTTCTTAAACCTATTCATCGCGCTGTTGCACCTAATGGGCATAGGCAACGATGACTAATCCTAGTTAGCGATTTTTAGCTTAACTTGCGTTAGAATGGCCCTACTTTTAGGGCCATTTTTATTTTAAATGAGCAAATTTATTATCCAAGTGAACGGGCCCGCTTATGGCACGTCGGCGAGTGTTAACGCCTTACGCTTTTCCCAAGCTGCACTTTTGGCTGGGCATCAGATTATCTGTGTGTTTTTTTATCAAGACGGCGTGTATAACTCCACAGATTTAAGCTTACCCGCCTCCGATGAAAACGATGTGATCAGTGACTGGAAACAGCTCGCGCAATCCCATCAGCTCCCGTTAGTCAATTGCGTTTCAGCAGCGCTGCGCCGTGGGATTGTGAGCAAGCAAGATGCCAGCGAGAATGGCTTAAGCCACTGGAATGTGGGCGAGTCATTTATCATGGGCGGTTTAGGCGAGCTTGTCACCGGCATTGAATCGGCCGATCGTTTGATCAGTTTTTAACTCTCAGGGTGACTATGAAAAAATTGTGTATCCTATTTCGCTGTTCGCCACACGGTACTGTTCGTGGCCGCGAAGGTTTAGATCTCGCCATGCTGAGCGCTAGCTTTGAGCAAGAAGTAAGTTTAGTGTTTGTCGATGAAGGTGTGCTGCATTTGATTAAAGATCAACAGCCTGAGCTTATCGGCGCTAAAGATTACATCTCTACCTTTAAAGCACTGCCGCTGTACGATATCGAGTCGGTATTTGTCTGTAAGCAATCCTTAGCCGACTACGGCTTAAGCCATGGCTTACTGTCAGTTCCTGTTACTGTGGTCAACGATGAAGCCATCGCTGCCCATTTAAAACAGGTTGATGAGGTCTTAGTATTCTGATGATTTTACATCATATTCAAACATCTCCCAGCCGAGATAGTGCGTTGAAACTCTGCTTACGTTACGCCTGTAAGGAAGATGCGATTCTACTATCGAGCGATGGCGTGAACGCGTTACTGCTGCGTCAATGGGCAATGGCATTATCGCCCTTCAAGCTCATGGTCTTAAAAGACGATGTCGTCGCTCGCGGCCTATCTGAGCGTTTAAAGAACGTGAAGCTTATCGATTACAATGAGTTTGTGGCTCAATCATTACTCCATGACAAGGTGATAACATGGTAAATCCATTGCAATTTAATGGCGCAGAAATCGCCCGTGACCATCAAGGTTATTTAAAAGATCTCAACGATTGGCAACCGGACATGGCTTTACTATTAGCGGCAGAAGAGCAAATCGTGCTTACGCCAGCCCATTGGGAAGTGATTAACTTTGTTCGCGATTTTTATCTTGAATACAAAACGAGCCCTGCTATTCGCGTATTAGTCAAAGCTATTGGCCAAGCTTTAGGGCCAGACAAAGGCAATTCAAAATACTTATATACCTTGTTCCCTATTGGCCCAGCAAAACAAGCGACCAAAATTGCAGGCCTGCCAAAGCCAGCTAAATGCATTTAATCGTATAGGGTAAAGTCATCACACTTAACTTAATATCGAACGTAAGCGTCAAATGTGAGCATTGAACATAAACATGGCACAAACAAAAAAGGCATGTTCCCTTGGGAAACATGCCTTTCTTTTTACTTGAACAAAGTTAATAGGGTTATTTGACGTTTTCTAACACAACCCAGACGGCTTTGCCTATGGTCGCCAACATCACCGCAAAAAATACAGCAATGACAGCGGTATAGGAAAGCCAACGGAGATAGCGCTGGCCTTTATCCATAGTATTATTTTGCGTTCCATTAGCCTATTTGAGTTAAGCCGCCCATGTATGGACGCAGCACTTCTGGGATTGTGATACTGCCATCGGCATTTTGATAGTTTTCTAAAATAGCGACTAAGGTACGACCGACAGCTAAACCGGAACCGTTTAAGGTATGCAGTAACGCGGGCTTATTATCTGCTTTCACGCGGTAACGTGCTTGCATACGACGGGCTTGGAAATCCTTCATGTTTGAACAAGAAGAAATTTCACGATAAGTGTTTTGTGCAGGTAACCAGACTTCGATGTCGTAGGTTTTGCTTGAGCCAAAGCCCATATCACCAGTACATAAAATCACGGTACGGTACGGTAGACCTAAACGTTGCAATACCGTTTCAGCATGACCTGTTAGCGCTTCGAGCGCCGCCATTGAATCTTCAGGCTTAACGATTTGCACCATTTCTACTTTATCGAACTGATGCTGACGGATCAGACCACGGGTATCTTTGCCGTATGAGCCCGCTTCGCTGCGGAAACATGCGGTATGCGCGGTTAACTTAATCGGCAGCTCGTCTTCATCAACAATGCTATCACGCACTAAGTTGGTTAATGGCACTTCGGCCGTTGGGATCAAGCTCAAACCCTGACCTTCTTCGGTGGCAGGTTTAGTGTGGAACAAGTCTTCACCAAACTTAGGCAGTTGACCTGTGCCCAGTAAGCTTGCTTCGTTAACCAGTAACGGCACATAGGCTTCGGTATAACCGTGCTCTGTGGTGTGCAAGTCCAGCATGAACTGACCAATGGCGCGGTTTAAGCGGGCAACTTGGCCTTTCATCACGATAAAACGTGAGCCAGTGATTTTCACTGCATTTTTAAAATCTAAACCGTTTAGGCCTTCGCCTAAATCGATATGATCTTTAATTGGGAAATCAAAAGTGCGTGGCGTACCCCAGCGGCGAACTTCAACGTTCTCCGTTTCATCGGCACCGATTGGCGCGGATTCGTCTGGCAGGTTGGGCATTGACATGGCAATGGCATTGACTTCTTCAAGCACGGCCGCCAGTTCAATCTTTTTGGCATCCAGCTGTGAACCTAAATCGCCCACTTGCGCCATGATCGCTTCAACATCTTCACCACGGGCTTTAGCTTGGCCAATGGATTTGGAGATGGCATTACGCGACGCTTGTAATTCTTCTGTAGCCACTTGCAGTGACTTACGCTTTTCTTCTAATTGAGTGAGGTGAGCTATGTCTAAAATAAAGCCACGGGTGGCCAGTCGCTCAGCGGTAACTTCTAATTCGTTGCGCAAAAATTTAGGATCTAACATGTGATATATTCTTAATAGTTAAATGCGAGAAAAAACCAGTTGCTGACCTAAGTACACCATGAATAAACATAGACTTAGATTCAACACCACATTCAAAGTCGCCTTCAGCCAATCCCCTTCTTGCAGCAGCAATAAGGTTTCATTAGAGAAAGTCGAAAACGTTGTCAAAGCGCCCAACAGGCCAATACCGATCAGCGCTTTGAGTTCTGGGCTGATATGACTCATTTGCCCCAGTGCGTAAATTACGCCCATTAAAAATGAACCGAGGACATTAACCAACAGTGTACCAAAAGGAAAACTGCTGCCAAATACCTGGATCATGAATATTGAAATAAGATAGCGAAAAACAGCCCCAATTGAACCACCTAGCGCCACAAGTAAGAGATTATTCATATCTTTTGTGCTCGCTGGCTTGATCTAACAGGGCTAATTGCGCCAACTTATCTTTGATTCGCTTCTCGAACCCTCGCTCAGTCGGAAAATAAAACTGCGCTGTTTGCAGGGATTCGGGGAAATAATTTTCACCACTGGCATAGGCATTGGCTTCATCGTGGGCATATCGATACCCTGCTCCCATGCCAATGTCTTTCATTAACTGAGTCGGTGCATTGCGTAAATGGTGCGGCACTTCGACTTGCCCAGTATCGTGAGCTAACTCACGCGCGGCCTTAAATGCGGTATAGACAGCGTTACTCTTAGGCGCGCTGGCAAGATAAACAATGGCTTGCGCTATTGCTCGCTCACCTTCGGCTGGGCCAACACGGTGAAAACAATCCCAAGCATTAAGCGCTATGGTCATCGCCGCAGGATCGGCATTGCCCACATCTTCAGAGGCAATCGCCAGTAAGCGCCTTGCGACATACAGCGGATCGCCGCCGCCTTCTAATATTCGACAAAACCAATACAGCGCCGCATCGGGTGCTGAACCGCGGATTGATTTATGGACGGCTGAGATTAAATCGTAAAACTGATCGCCGTTCTTATCGAATCCGGCAACTTGGTGCCCCGCCACTTGAATCAACATTTCAGTGGTAAAAGTACCACCATCGGCGAGCATATCGCTCATTAACTCAATAAGATTTAACGCTTTACGGGCATCACCATCACAAAGTTGTGCCAATGTGGTGAGCACATCGGTTGGCATCACAAATTGGCGTTGGCCTAAGCCGCGCTCGGTATCGCTTAAGGCTTGAGTCACTATGTGGGCTATCTCATCATGGCTTAAACGCTTGATAAGATAGACACGTGCCCGCGAGAGCAAGGCATTGTTGATTTCAAAGGATGGGTTTTCAGTGGTCGCACCGATAAAAATCACAGTGCCATCTTCAATAAATGGCAGAAAGGCATCCTGCTGGCTTTTATTGAATCGGTGGACTTCATCGACAAACAATAACGTGCGTTGACCACGGGATTCAGCCACGGCTTTCGCTTGCTCAATCGCCGCGCGAATGTCTTTGACGCCAGAGGTGACCGCAGAGATGCGTTCAACGTGCGCATTTGAATAATGTGCGATTAATTCGGCTAAGGTCGTTTTACCTGTGCCCGGCGGCCCCCACAACATCATGGAATGGGCGCGTCCCGCTTCCAATGCTTTGCGTAGCGGCTGGCCTTCACCCAGTAAATGGGCTTGACCTATGTACTCAGCGATCGTTCTTGGCCGCATGCGTGCGGCCAAGGGACGAAAGTCGGGGGCGAAATTAAAGGATAAACTGCTCACGCTATCGCCTAGTGCGCTGTTTTACGACGTTGATCATCAACATCGACATTGTCAGGCAGCACAAAGCTGAACAGCGCTTTGTCTTTATCAGTAATCGCTTGCTGATTGCTCAAATCAAATTGGCTCAAGTTACCTTTGTCATCGGCAACATTAAAGTTGGCTAACTGGGCATTTTTGAAACACACCTTGACGGACAATATGCCCGAATCAATCGCCTTAGGTTTGATCTCATAGCAGTCTTGTTGCTTAGTGACTGAATACTGTGACCAAGTGGCATCGTCGCGGTGGACTAACAAGGCGATAGGCGAAGCATTGATAGCCTCGGCAAAATCCATGATGACCACTTCTTCGGCGAAGGGATTGTAGATCCATAAATCTTTACCATCAGCGACAATTTGCGATTCATCGGGTTGAGTTAAGTGCCAATAAAACTGATTAGGATACGCCAAGGCAAAAATACCAGAACCCGTCTGAATGACCTTTTTATTGACGTCAGTGACGGTTTGTTTGAAATCGGCTTTTAGTGATGCAGTACCAATCAGTTTGTCTCTTAACTGCTGCGCATCATCGGCAAACACGGCCGCGCTAAATAGCAAAGGTGAAGCTAACAACACAGCGCATAATCGTTTTTTCATTTTATTCCTTACCCTGTAAAACCCTTGGGTGTAACAAAGCCACGCCTCAGCGCGGCTTAATAATGTTTTGGTGCCGGCGGCGCTAAGACTTCACGGTTACCGTTGTGGCCTTGAGCCGAAACGATACCTTGGGCTTCCATCTGTTCAATAATGCGCGCTGCACGGTTATAACCAATCTTAAATTTACGCTGTACGCTTGAAATCGAGCCGCGACGGGTTTCGGTCACAAAGGCGACGGCTTCATCGTAGAGTGGATCGTATTCTTCATCAGTTTCAGCCGTTTCACCCGGTAGTAAGACTTGCTCACCATCGCTGGCACCATTGAGAATTTCATCGATATATTGCGGTTTACCACGGGCGCACCAATCGGCAACAACGCGGTGAACTTCATGATCGTCAACAAAGGCGCCATGGACACGGTTTGGAACCGCAGTACCCGGTGGCAAGAACAACATATCCCCCATACCGAGCAAGGTTTCAGCACCCTGTTGGTCTAAAATGGTGCGCGAATCGATACGCGATGACACTTGGAACGCCATACGTGTCGGAATGTTGGCTTTAATCAAGCCGGTAATCACATCCACTGACGGTCTTTGGGTTGCTAGGATCAAATGTATCCCTGCAGCACGGGCCTTTTGCGCAATACGGGCAATCAACTCTTCAACTTTTTTACCGACAATCATCATCATGTCGGCAAATTCATCGACCACGACAACAATCGATGGCAGCTTATCTAACGCAGGCGCTTCAGGCTCCATGCTGTCGGATGACTTCCACATAGGATCTAAAATCACTTCGCCATTGGCTTTCGCCTCGGCAATTTTGGCGTTATAGCCCTTGATGTTACGCACGCCCATCATAGACATTAGCTTGTAGCGACGTTCCATCTCGCCCACACACCAACGCAGTGCATTGGCGGCTTCTTTCATATCGGTGACGACTTCACAGAGCAAATGCGGAATGCCTTCATAGACAGACAATTCCAACATTTTGGGATCGATCATGATAAAGCGCACATCTTCTGGGCCAGACTTATACAGTAAGCTGGTGATCATCACGTTTACGCCCACAGACTTACCCGAACCTGTGGTACCCGCAACTAATAAATGCGGCATTTTACCCAGGTCAACCACGACTGGGTCGCCGGCAATATCTTGACCTAACACCATCGTTAAGTTGGATTTACTGTCGGTAAAGGCGGCGCAATCTAACACATCGCGCATAAACACGGTTTCACGGAATTTATTCGGCAGTTCGAGTCCGACATAAGCCTTGCCCGGGATAACTTCAACCACGCGCACACTTTCAGCCAGCAGTGAACGGGCTAAATCCTTCGACAGATTAGAGATTTTTGACGCTTTAACGCCAGGCGCTAATTCTAATTCGAAGCGCGTGATCACAGGCCCTGGATACACACCCACCACATTGGCGATAATGTTGAAATCTGCCAATTTCACTTCAACTAGACGAGCGACTTGATCTAACTCTTCTGGGCTGATCGGGTTTTTCTTACGATCGGGCACATCAAGCAAATTGATGCTGGGTAACGGGTCCATTGGTTTCTTCGGAGCAAGTTTATCTTCTTGTCCCGGTAACACCACAATGCCATCCACAATCTTCGCTTTTTGATCTTGCTTCTTTCGCAGGGCTTGATTCACGGCGCCCGTTGAGGCTTTAGTATCAAAATCAATGACGTCATCATCGGTAAAGCCCAAGCTTTCATCGTCATCTTCCGCCAAGGTTTGGCTGTTAAAAACTGGCTCATTGTCGTCGCGATCGAATGAATGCGAATTGAAGTCGGCTCTTTCTTGCTCATCATTTCTTGCATGTTGAGGTTCGGCTAACCAAGGTGGCGCTTCAAAATTGCCATGGGCGGCAAAATCCTCTTGATCGATTTGAGGCTCAACCCTTTGTGCATTTTTGCTTTTACTGCCATTCAAACTCAAAATTTTTGCAAGGGCCGATAGCTTGGTTCTTTGCGGCGCAACTTCTTCAGTATTAATGCTTTCGGTAATAAACCCTTCATCTGCGGCAGTAGACAGGGTTGGAGTTATTTCGGCTCTGCGGCCAATATGACGTTCACGCACCTTTGGCGTGGCAACGACTGGCGGCTTCTCAAGCACGTATTGTGATTCGCGGCGCTGTTTAAATTTATCGACCACAGACATAAAACCACGGGTATCTTCGGTTTCACGCTCACGTTTCATCGCTTGTGGTAATAATTTAAGTTTCTTATAAGTCCAAATAGAGATTAAGCCGATTTTCTCGACCACGGTCAGCCAGCTGATCCCCGTCAACAGGGTAAAGCCAGAACCTAAGAAGCACAGCAGCAATAAGGTGGTACCGAGTTTATTAAAATACGGCAGCATGGCTTGGCCGATCACATCGCCCGCCACTCCGCCTGCCGAAAACTCGTAGATGTTGTTAGCGTTCATACTCGCCAACGCAGAAAACCCAAGGATGATCAGCAAAAATCCAATCAATCTCAGGGCCACTGAAAAGTAATCAACTTCGAGTAAATGATGGGCGCGTTTGAACAGCAGCCAGCCGGTCGACGCGACAATGATTGGCATGATGTAAGCCGTGACGCCGAAGAAATATAACAGAATATCGGCTATCCAAGCCCCTACAGCTCCGGTCCAGTTTTTTATGTCGCCTTGAAAATGCGACTGACTCCAACCGGGATCAGACGGACTAAAACTCGTCAATGCGAGTAAAATATAAGTGGCGAGGACACAACAAATGATGAGTCCGCCTTCCAGCAGACGTTGCAGGCCAGTGAGCGTGCGTACACTATTTCCTTGAGACAAACGACGTAATCCATAAAAAGTGAAAACAGGTGGCCTAACGATACCAGAATCCCACTAAATGTGGAGCACATTAGCCTGTTTTTCTGTGCAGAATTGGCCATGATTGGCAAAAATTAACCTATTGGGGTGTTTAAGTGTGCTTTTGGAGAGGAATGAGTTATTACACAAACACTTCCGTTAACAACTCTGCTTAAAAATGCCACAAAAATAAGCCCCTAAGTTGGCGAACTTAAGGGCTATAACAAGGTTAGTCGTCGTAGGTGCTAAACGGGATAGTTGTGCTGACTTGACTAATAAATAAGGGGCCTAAGCCCCTTATTGTAAAACCAAACAATCAGGGTAATTTAGATATCTGAGAGTAGATGATTTATCGCTACGCGACTGGTGTGTTTAACCTCTTCCATCACGACATAAGTGCGCGTGTCGGAAACAGAAGGTAATTTCAACAAGGTTTCACCTAACAAGCGACGATAAGCCGACATATCTGAAACACGAGTTTTCAGTAAGTAGTCAAAATCGCCTGAAACCAGATGACACTCTTGAATGTCGTCGAGTAACTGCACTGCACGGTTAAACTTATCAAACACTTCGGGAGTATCACGGCTTAAGGTGATTTCCACGAATACCAGTAGGGATGCACCCAGGAAATGAGGATTGACCAATGCAGTATAGCCATTGATATAACCTTGCTTTTCGAGTCGTTTCACTCTTTCTAAACACGGAGTTGGACTAAGTCCGACTCTTTTTGATAATTCCACATTAGAAATGCGGCCATCAAGTTGTAATTCATTAAGAATGTTGCGATCGATGCGATCCAAGTCTTTTACAGGACTCTTTTTATTATATGCCATTTATTTAACCTTGCTTTATCACTAAAACAACATTTTATTCTACGTATGCCGAAAGTTCAGCAGCATAAACTGCGTCGCCGATACTATACTAGATATCCCTGAATTAATCACGTTCAGGTCACGATAAAATAACAATTATGCCCATTAAAAGTGGGTTTTCAGGCAATTGAGGCTCAAAGATGATTATTGGTGTTCCCAAGGAAATTAAAAACCACGAATATCGTGTCGGTATGGTTCCTTCTAGTGTTCGCGAGTTAGCGATCAAAGGTCACGAAGTTTTTGTAGAAACAAATGCTGGCACAGGTATTGGTTTTTCAGATCAAGATTATATTGATGCTGGCGCCACAATTTTAGCGACTGCTGCTGAAGTTTTCGCTAAAGCGCAGATGATTGTAAAAGTAAAAGAGCCTCAAGCAGTTGAACGCGCTATGTTGCGTCACGATCAGATTTTATTTACTTATCTGCATCTTGCGCCAGATTTACCGCAAACTGAAGATTTAATTAAAAGTGGTGCCGTATGTATCGCTTACGAAACTGTGACTGATGACCGTGGTGGCCTGCCCCTACTTGCCCCAATGTCAGAAGTCGCTGGCCGTATGTCTATCCAAGCTGGCGCTATGGCATTAGAGAAATCTTCTGGTGGTCGCGGTATGTTACTGGGCGGCGTACCAGGGGTTGAACCTGCTAAAGTCGTTATCATTGGCGGCGGTATGGTCGGTACTAACGCTGCACAAATGGCGGTTGGTATGGGTGCAGATGTGGTTGTACTTGACCGTAGCATTGATGCACTGCGTCGCTTAAATGTGCAATTCGGCTCTGCCGTAAAAGCCATTTACTCTACTGCTGATGCGATTGAACGTCATGTTATTGAAGCCGATCTTGTGATCGGTGGCGTACTGATCCCAGGTGCTGCGGCACCTAAATTGGTTACCCGTAGCATGATTTCACGTATGAAGCCGGGCAGTGCCATCGTTGACGTAGCAATCGATCAAGGCGGCTGTGTTGAAACTTCACACGCAACCACTCACCAAGATCCGACTTATATCGTTGATGATGTTGTGCATTACTGTGTGGCGAACATGCCAGGTGCGGTTGCTCGTACTTCAACTTTCGCACTTAACAATGCAACGCTACCGTATATTCTTAAGTTAGCTAACTTAGGCTATAAAGAAGCGTTGTTGCAAGACAAGCACTTATTGAATGGCTTAAACGTGATGCACGGTAAAGTGGTCTGTAAAGAAGTGGCTCACGCCCTGAATTTAGAGTTCACCGATCCAGTTTCATTACTGGCATAAGCGTTTAATTAGCTTAAGCTTTCGGTGGAACATTGCGTTTGCTTTACCTAGCAAATAATCCAAATCGGCCTCGACTCTGTTGAGGCCGATTTTTTATTGGCCAGAACCAAAGCTTAAGCATGTGAATCGATAATCTCCCATATCCAAACTTGTCCCGTTCTTTCGTTAGTGATGCCCTCTCAAGCTGTTTATTTCGCCGCAGTAAAGTAAAAATGACGCTCTGAATACCAAAGCGCACTGACTCGATTAGCGTAATCTAAAAGAATCGCCCTCCAACACTTTACCCCCACAGGTAAATTCCCTACAATCCTTGCAATTTGCTAAAGGCACGGAGATAAAAATGAGCCAGGTCAGACATTGTAACTTATTGATTTTGGGTTCAGGCCCAGCAGGATATACCGCAGCCGTTTATGCTGCGCGTGCTAATTTAAAACCTGTGATGATCACAGGTATGCAGCAAGGTGGTCAATTAACCACTACGACTGAAGTTGAAAACTGGCCAGGTGACGCGGATGACTTAACTGGTCCAGCGTTGATGGAACGTATGCAGAAGCATGCTGAAAAGTTCGATACTGAAATCTTGTTCGATCACATCAACGAAGTGACCTTAACCGAGCGCCCTTTCCGTTTGAAAGGCGATAACGGCGAGTACACCTGTGATGCGCTGATCATCGCAACTGGCGCTTCTGCCCGTTACTTAGGATTAGAGTCAGAAGAAGCATTCAAGGGTCGCGGTGTATCAGCCTGTGCGACCTGTGATGGTTTCTTCTATCGCAATCAAAAAGTCGCTGTGATCGGTGGCGGTAACACTGCCGTTGAAGAAGCATTGTACTTAAGCAATATTGCCGCTGAAGTGCATCTGATCCACCGTCGTGACACCTTCCGCTCAGAAAAAATTCTGATCGACCGTCTGATGGACAAAGTTGCCAATGGCAACATCATTCTTCACTTAGATCAAACCATGGATGAAGTGGTTGGTGATGCTATGGGGGTGAACGGCCTGAAGATGAAGAGTACCAAAGATGGCTCTATTACTGACTTAGCCGTTGCTGGTGTGTTCGTCGCCATTGGTCACAGCCCTAATACCGGTATTTTTGAAGGTCAGTTGGAAATGAACCACGGTTATTTAAAAGTACAGAGCGGTTTGCAAGGTAACGCCACGCAAACCAGTATCGAAGGTGTTTATGCTTGTGGTGATGTGATGGACCAACATTATCGTCAAGCGATTACTTCTGCGGGCACAGGTTGTATGGCCGCACTCGATGCAGAGCGTTATTTAGACGCTAAAAAGTAACTAGATTCAATTTTTCAACGAATAGCAGGCTTAGCCTGCTATTTTTTTAGTCCAAAATCCTTAAGCGATTACAAAAAATTTTGTGAGCTTGCCAATCAGTACTGTTCACGCGTGCAGGTGTTTTTCCTTCACGATGCTTAATCTTGTACCAGTCAAATGAGCGCTTATAAGTGTTTAAGTAAATAACATCATTGGGTTAAGTCAAAAATGGCGCACAAAAAAAGGGACCAAATGGTCCCTTCTCTACAGCAACAAACTAATTTCTTAGTTTAACGCTTCTTTTGCTTTTTCAACTAAAGTTGCAAATACAACTTTGTCGAATACAGCGATGTCAGCCAAAATCTTACGATCGATTTCGATAGACGCCTTTTTCAGACCGTTGATGAAACGGCTGTAAGACAGACCATTTTGACGAGCGGCAGCATTAATACGTGCAATCCAAAGTTGACGGAATTGACGTTTTTTCTGACGACGGTCACGATAAGCATATTGACCAGCTTTAGTTACTGCTTGAACAGCAACACGGTAAGTACGGCTACGAGCGCCATAATAACCTTTAGCTAGTTTTAAAACTTTCTTGTGACGAGCACGAGCGGTTACACCACGCTTAACTCTTGGCATTTTCTAAACTCCTAAATTAAGCGTAAGGTAATTGACGCGCGATTGCTGGAACGTCAGCTTTTGATACTAAACATTTGGCACGTAAGTGACGTTTACGTTTAGTGCTTTTTTTCGTCAAAATGTGACGTAAGTGTGCTTGCTTGCGCTTGAAACCATTAGCGGTTTTCTTAAAACGCTTCGCTACACCCTTGTCTGTTTTCATTTTAGGCATTTCTAAAACTCCGCATTGGGATGTTTAATAAAAAGCAAGGCGAGCAAAGGCCATAGGCCTTTGCTACTTTAAGTTTTGCCCTACTTATTTCTTTTTAGGCGCTAGCACCATAATTGCTTGTCGGCCTTCCATTTTCGGGAAAGACTCAACAACCGCATACTCGTCCAAATCAGCCTTGATACGGTTCAATAGATCCATACCCAGGTTTTGGTGTGCCATTTCGCGACCTCGGAAACGTAGCGTAATCTTCGCTTTGTCCCCGTCTTCCAGAAAACGTATCAGGTTGCGTAGTTTTACCTGATAGTCGTTTTCGTCAGTTCCAGGACGGAATTTAATTTCCTTGACCTGAACCTGTTTTTGCTTCTTCTTTTGTTCCTTGGCTGACTTAGCCTTATCAAAAAGGAACTTACCGTAGTCCATAATGCGACATACTGGAGGTTCAGCATTTGGGCTGATTTCTACCAGGTCTACACCTGCTTCATCTGCCAAATTCTGAGCATCTCTGATGCTTACCACACCAATAGCTTCACCATCAATGCCAGTTAAGCGTACTTCTGGTACACCTGTGATTTCTTCATTGATTCTATTAGGGGCCGGCTGACGCCCTGCTGTTTTTTTGATCTTTATGACCTATTCCTCCAACAATTTGAGACTACGGAGCGAAATCTGTTGATGGATTTTAGTGGCGAAATCTTCACGTCGCATCTTACCTAAATCGATACCATCACGGGTACGCACCGCTACTTCCTTATTTTCCATTTCTTGATCGCCAACGACCAACAAATAAGGGACACGCCTTAAGGTGTGTTCGCGTATTTTAAAGCCTATTTTCTCATTCCTCAAGTCAAAAGACGCTCGAATACCTTGTTCTTTGAAGAATTTTACGACTTCTTCAACATAATCAGCCTGTTTATCAGTGATATTCATCACGACAACTTGCATTGGGGCTAACCAAGTTGGGAAACGTCCTGCATATTCTTCTATCAAGATACCCAAGAATCGTTCCAAAGAGCCTAAAATGGCACGATGGATCATCACTGGGGTCTGACGGCTATTATCTTCGGCAACGTAAGTTGCACCAAGACGGCTTGGCAACGCATAATCGAGCTGCACAGTACCACATTGCCACGCACGGTCCAAACAATCGTGTAAAGTAAATTCGATTTTTGGTCCGTAGAAGGCGCCTTCACCTGGCAAAATGGTGAATTCAATATTATTGTCACTCAGAGCTTGCTTAAGCGCTTCTTCCGCTCTGTCCCACATCGCATCGTCACCGATACGTTTTTCTGGGCGAGTCGACAATTTCACCACGATATTTTCAAAGCCGAAGGTGGCGTATGTATCGTAAACCATCTGGATACAAGCACTCACTTCCTCTTGAACTTGGCTGTCAGTACAGAAAATATGTGCGTCGTCTTGGGTAAAACCACGTACGCGCATTAATCCGTGCAACGAACCAGAAGGTTCATTACGGTGACAGCAACCAAACTCAGCCATACGTAATGGCAGGTCGCGGTATGATTTCAACCCTTGGTTGAAGATCTGCACGTGGCCTGGGCAGTTCATTGGCTTGATAGCATATTCGCGGTTTTCGCTGCTGGTCGTGAACATGGCTTCTGAGTATTTATCCCAGTGACCAGAACGTTCCCACAACACGCGGTCCATCATTAATGGGCCTTTCACTTCTTGGTAAGTGTATTGGTTTAACTTACGGCGAATGAATCTTTCTAATTCGAGGAAGATGCTCCAACCGTCGTTATGCCAGAACACCATACCTGGTGCTTCTTCTTGCATGTGATACAAGTCGAGCTGCTTACCGATTTTACGGTGGTCACGCTTAGCCGCTTCTTCAAGACGGGTTAAGTGTGTGCTCAAGGCTTTTTTGTCAGCCCAAGCAGTACCATAGATACGTTGCAACATCTTGTTTTCTGAGTTACCACGCCAGTAAGCGCCAGCAATGCTCATTAATTTGAAATGTTGGCAGAAACGCATGTTAGGCACGTGCGGTCCACGACACATGTCTGTGTATTCTTCGTGATGATACAGCGCAGGCGTCGCGTCTTTGCTGATGTTCTCATCCAGAATGGCAATCTTATAATCTTCGCCGCGCGCAGCGAATGTATCGCGCGCTTCTTGCCAGCTAACCACACGTTTTACAACGTCATAGTTAGTTTTTGCCAGTTGAAGCATGCGCTTTTCTAAGGCGTCGATGTCATCTTGAGTCAACTTGTGCTCAAGGTCGATATCATAGTAGAAGCCGTTATCGATAACTGGACCAATCGCCATCTTGGTTTCTGGCCACATTTGCTTAATCGCGTGACCTAATAAATGTGCGCAAGAATGGCGAAGAATTTCAACACCTTCTTCGTCTTTGGCGGTAATGATTGATAGCTCTGCATCGGTTTCAATGAGATCGCAAGCATCTTTTAATTCGCCATTAACACGGCCAGCGATACAAGCTTTCGCTAAACCTGGGCCAATATCGGCGGCAACATCGAGGGTCGATACAGCATGAGCAAACTCGCGTTTGCTACCATCGGGAAGTGTAATTACAGGCATGAAATGTCCTTTCCAGTGGTGACCCACACGTAGGGCCACTTGGTTTTAGTTAATGTAAGAGAAATGCTCGCTAGGTTAAGACAGTACAGGAGTCTTAGCCGCCTTGCGTAGCAGGGCGTTTATTCTAAGGGATTGTAGCTAAAAGGCGCAAGCATATTGGCCAGAATTGGGATTGAAAGCAAAAAGCAAATTCATGATTTTGCAGTGTCTTGGTAACTTAGCGGTCATCTAACTCCCCTATTCTGGCGCCAGTTTATTAGCCATCACTGAAAACATGACAAGGGAGTTGATATGTTGAACTGCATTCTACTGGCTGTGGCACTCACGAACACAGCCGCCGCTTTACCTGAGCCGCGGCATATAAGTACAAACGAACCTGAGATCGATACTCAAGTATTACTCGTTGATATTAAAAGTGAGCTTGAGCTACAGATGCAGCGTTTAACGCGGGATATTACCCAAAATGCCCGCGATGGCGTGTTACACAGCAGCGAAATGGAAGGGTTAGTCACGGTTAAGGACTAGATGCTAAAAAGTGTTGTTGATCCACTAAGCAAAGCATTTAACCAGAAGGTCTATCATGCTGCATTTTGATACCGACTTCGTCTAAGTCAGCGCACTGCACTCTGCTGTATACTCAAATAGGAAGCACTTAAATAGAGGCGCTCGAATAGGACGCACATAAACAGCACTCAGGTTTGCAAAACCAACGCGCACAACAATAAGTGCGATGAACGAACTAAGTGTGAGATGTACTGATTGAACTGAGTGATTCGCTCTATTCTATTGGGGCTCTGCTCTATTGTGGCTTTCTTCTATTAGCTATAAGGAGTTACACCATGAGAGTCATGAACAAAGTTATTGCTTGTCCCCACTGCGGGCACCATCAAGATATCAGTATCGATGCCAGCTGCGGAGATCAAGATTATTACGATGATTGCCGAATTTGTTGTAATCCCATTCACTTACGCTTACATATCGACGAATTGAGACGTACCGTTGAGCTGTATATCGATTCAGACGACGAGCAAATCTATTAAACGAGATTGCACTAAAGGCTGCGATGTCATGAAACTAACGGGCTTGTTCGTTAAAACGCCTGGCCAGCACGCGCTCGACAGTGTCGACGATAACTTGCGTTTGGCTGTCGATCTCAATATTGAGTTCATCACCCACTTTATACTGACTTAAATTGGTCAGTTTTAGGGTTTCAGGAATTAAGTGCAACTTAAAGCCGGAGTCACTCACCTCGCCTACCGTTAAGCTGCAGCCGTTAACGCCAACAAAACCTTTATAAAAAATGTAATCCATCCATTTAGGCTCAATGCCCAGTGTCAGATCATAATGCTGTTCTGTATGGCTAATATCAACGACTTTAGCCTTGGTATGAATATGGCCAGAGAGAATGTGACCACCAATTTCACTACCAAAAGTCAACGAACGCTCAACATTAACGCTTTGACCTATAGACAAATTAGCCAGATTCGTCAGTCGCAAGGTCTCTTCCACTACGTCGAAAAATACCCTATCATCAACGACCTGAGTCACAGTAAGACATACCCCGTTATTTGCCACACTTGCACCAATCGCAAGTCCCTCATGCAAATCAGGTTCGAACGCTACCTCAAGGGTATTTAGGCCATCTTTCTTATGTATTGCAACCACCTCGCAGGTGGCTTGAACTATACCTGTAAACATTTTCTGCTCGCTTAATCGTTAAAGGCTGTATTTATGAATAATTCAGGCTATCAAGCCAAACGTTTAATCCAATTGGCGCTGCCGGTGCTAATAGCTCAGGTCACTCAGACCATGATGGGCTTTATTGATACCGTTATGGCGGGCCGTGTTAGCGCGGTTGATATGGCCGCGGTGGCGGTCGGCACTAGCCTTTGGTTACCCGCTATTCTGTTTGTCCAAGGTTTGCTGATGGCTTTTACGCCTTTATTTGCCCACTACAATGGAGCGAATAATCAAAAAGCCATCCAACCTTTGGCCTTTCAAGGTGCCTATCTTGCCATCATTGGTGGCATTGGCGTGATGATTTTCCTCGCATCAGCGCCCTTTGTGCTTGGCCATATGGATTTAGAACCCGAATTATACCGCTTAACCATTGGATATCTCGACGGTATTTTATGGGGTGCGCCCGCATTTGTGCTTTATCAAGTGCTGCGCGGCTGTAGTGAAGGGATTTCTTACACGTTACCGACTATGGTCATTGGCTTTGTCGGCTTAGCAGTGAACATCCCCGCCAACTACATCTTTATTTACGGACACTTTGGCGTACCTCCGATGGGCGGGGCTGGCTGCGGTATTGCCACTGCCTTGGTTTTTTGGACCATGCTGATTGCTATGACTATTTATATGCAACTGCATAAGAAATTCGCGGCCTTGGCTCCTTTCAGTAAATTTCATCGTCCTGACTTTGAAACGATGAAAAAAATGACCAAACTCGGCATGCCGATAGCAATGGCGCTGTTTTTTGAAGTGAGTTTATTTGCCATTATCGCGCTGTTACTCGCCCCATTAGGCGCAACTGTGGTGGCAAGTCACCAGATAGCACTGAACTTTTCTGCCATCGTATTTATGCTGCCGTTATCTATTGGTATCGCGGTATCGATCCGAATTGGTTACTACTTAGGCCGTGATCGCGCCGATATTTCCGCAGTGGTTACCAAAGTGGGTTTATGGCTGGCGCTGTCCCTTGCATTATCAACTGCAGTCTTGACCGTCATATTTAGATTCCAGATTGCAGAGCTTTATAATGGTGATCCTGAAGTTGTCGCTTTAGCCGGCAGCTTGATGTTAATGGCTGCACTGTATCAATTATCTGATTCAGTCCAAGTGGTTGCTGCCGGAGCCCTACGTGGTTATAAAGATACCCGCAGTGCCTTTTATATCACGCTGTTTTCCTATTGGGGTATAGGGATGTCACTCGGTTATACCTTGGCTTATACGGATCATATCGTTCCTGCCATGGGTGCCCATGGTTTCTGGGCCGGATTGATTGCAGGCCTCACCTCGGCGGCGCTGCTATTTTTCATTCGACTGCGTTACATCCAAAAACATGGCGTGCATTTAAGCCTCATCGATGGTGATAGTGTGCATCATTGATAGCATTAACGGCGAGCATCGATGCTCGCCGTTTTGTTTATCGGTTTGATTTCGATGCCTTCTCTAATACCAATCACAATCAGTTCAGAGCCTCACAGGCATCTCAATCCAAGGCGCATTGACGCAGAAGTGGTCATTCCCTTTTAAGTCAATGCAACACCGGAGTGGGATGCCTGTGTGGCTCCCGAAGGCCGGCTGATGTTAACGGCATGGCAACGCGCTTTATACTGCGTTTAAGGCTTTAGACAGAGCACCACTATGCCCTAGCCTTCGCCTTGTCTAAAGCGCGTTGAACTCCCGCTGAATGAGCAGATATTTTATACGATTGGTATAAACGGATAATAAACTGCGGTTTTATCAGCGACTTTGCTGAAACACTGGACAAGTTGCACAGCAATTCACCATTTGACGACAAATTTGATTTTTTTGCTTGCCAGCCCTGCGCTATGCCCCTAATATAGCGCTCGTTCCAAGGCGCAACGCTTTTGAATAGCAAGTTAAAATTTACGATACACCCGTAGCTCAGTTGGTTAGAGCACTACCTTGACATGGTAGGGGTCGGTGGTTCGAGTCCACTCGGGTGTACCACTCTCTTCACAGAGTATAAAACGTGAAAATAATATAATACACCCGTAGCTCAGTTGGTTAGAGCACTACCTTGACATGGTAGGGGTCGGTGGTTCGAGTCCACTCGGGTGTACCATTTCTTGCTGTAATCTTATGAAATATCAAGTCTTCCATATTTTACAATCTAAAATACTTTACATTCCTCAGTGACAAACTCCAAAAATCTGTGCCAACTCTCCCTTAAAATATTATTTAAAACCCATTCGTTTTTTAAGAATTAAAGTCCTCTGCCGAATTTTTCAAAGTGCAAAATTACATTCAAAAGCTTAAAAAAGGCAGCTTGTGCCAAATCGGTGCCAAACATGTTGGCACAAGCGATTTTTGACAAGCTGAAACTAGACCACTACCCAAAAAGGCACAAGAGTCCTTATTATATTCACTAAGGATTGTTAACAGCTCGATTAAGCACTTTGATTCATATCGTCATCAAATATTGATAACTCTTTTAAACTGCTACTCCTTGGAACATAAATCCATTAAAATCTCGCTGTAAAATTTTTTCTAGTACGTGATCAGTTGCTTTTGCAAGCTCATAAAAAAACGTAACAACTTTGTGGTAAGCGATGGCATCATCTTGTTTGCACATAACAGGATAACTACCGACCTAAGAAATGTTTGAAGTTTAAGCATCCAGCTGTTGTATTTAAACAATAGCCCCTTAATTTGGCGAATATCATCCTTCGAAGTTGAATTCGGATTTAAAATTTATTCAACAGTTTTGCGCTTAGTTTCTCAAACATTGAAGGTTGCACTCTTTTTAACTCTTCACAACCACATTCCGGGCACTCTGTTCGTACATCATTGGGTAATAATACATCGCTTTTGGGCGCCCTAACTGAACTCCACTGGCATTGCGGGCAAATAAGTTTGTATGGTTTAGGTGGAAATGGCATGTTAAAGTTTACTCACTATTCAGTTTTGCTAAGCGTTGCAATTCATTGCAAATTTCAACATTAAGATCGACAAAGACGCTCCAGGAAACTAATGAAGATAAATTCGCTTGATAATAATCTTCTACGCGGCATACCAATGGACGCTCGTCATAAATAGTACAAAGGTGTGTTTGCTCATCGAAATGACGACAAACACCATCGCTACGATCAAGAAAAGCCGTTTCCACGCTCTCGTTCACTCTGCGGCAGCAAAGTCCACAAGCATTACATGGGAACGGCTTAGGTATTGTCAGAGTCATCATTGCTATATCGTTGTTAGCAAAGTCTGAGCTCTCATTAAAGCAACACTATTTGCCTTTTCTTGCTCGTTAGCACTAGTTTGCGCTGACTCTACTTTTGACAGCATTTGTTGAAGGGCAGGCTCCAGTTCCTGACGCAAAATTTGATTCATCGCGCGCTCAAACTGTTCTCCCAGATCTTTAGCTGTATCTTCAACCTGCTGCTCAAATCGTTCACGTTCCAGCTGAACTTTTGCTGCATGTTCACGCATTTCTTTATCAGAGGGGTCTTCTGAAAATAAATCGTAAATAGAAGAAATAACAGTAATCCCCGTACCTACGTATGGGATCCATTTGCCGATAACTTGGCCAGCCCATTTCTCCATGGTTTTTGGCCCAATTCCTTTCATTAATGAAGGTGCCCAGTCTTTAACCAACTTTAATCCACCAACAATATGCTCTGGCTTCGCCATTTTTACGACAGAGCTCGCCGCATTACCCAAAACCTCTTTATTTATCCCTCTTTGATTATTAGGATCTTTAGATTCTGAAGCCGAGAAATGTGGAACGTCATTAATACTCGGTCCCTCGTGCTGTGCATTTAAGAGCGCCGACATTGTTTCAACATCATCGTTGAATTGGCTCATCAAGTACTGTAACTCGTCATCCATAACAGCGACAACAGCTTTACCCGACTCTTCAAAGACTTGCTCAAGCAATGCAATACAGCCTTCGGGGTTTTGATGCATGGCAGATTTACTTTTAACTGTAATATTTTTTCGATTGCTAGCAATTTCGCGGTAAATATTATCCCGGCACTGGCTTTGGTTGGCGATCAACTTACGACACAATTCTTTATAGTGACTGAGTAGTTCATTACTGTCAGCATTTGTTAATTGCTGAATAAATTGGCTCAAAAATACTTGCAGAGAATAAGCCAAACGACTGTTGACATCTTCTGGACTAATAGAAGTAAAAAAGCTATTAAGTGAGATCTCAAGTTCAATGATACCGCTATGCTCTACCAAGCCTTGTTGCATCGCTAACTTCCCTTTTAAGGCACTAGCTGCATTAACACGCAATATCGGGATATCGGTCAAAACCTCACTAAGACCTTGAGCAACAGCCAGAGACTGAATCCTTGCGCGAGTATCATTTTTTAGACGAATAAAGTCCTCTTGAGAAAGCGGGCTTTTTTCATTGAATACCAAAAATACCTTTTTTCTCTTATAAATTAAATCAATAAGCTTACCAAGGGTTTTCTCTTCTTCCGCGGCTCCAGATGGGTTGACAACAAATATTACTGCGTCTGCAAGCATCATTTGTGCTTGTGTCACCTGTTCATGCGCTAATGGCGCATCAACACCAGGGGTGTCTAGGATGCTAAAGTTATTCCATTGATAAGCCTTAACATCTGCCGTTAAAGGCACATCCCCTGTAGGAGCTACGTCTGAACCAACCAATGCATTTATCAGGGTGCTTTTACCGGCATTGTAAATGCCGTATACCATGACACTTAGTTCAGGCGAGGCCTTTTTATCTTCAAATAATGTTTCAACATCCCTAAATGCTGCCTGCATATCAGGATATTCAACAATTAGCTTTTTCGTTTCTGCATAGGCTCTATAAAGTTCAGCACTCGTCTTCATCTTAAACTCCATTTTTTACGATTTTTTGCAGCGATAGGGCTTTCAGTGCTTCGACCCGCTCATTCACTTCGCGTAGTTCGGTGGCAAGCTGTCGTGTCATTGTCCTCATTTCAGCCAATACATTTGTAAGCACTTTTTTAGATTCATCCTCGATCACAGTCTTTACAACTCTCGCATAGTTATCGCGTATCTCTTTTTTCAGTGACTCTAGATTATCACCGACATTTAACTCTATCGTTTTCGTCTTTAATTTGGCATCACTACCAAATGCGCTACCAGCCATACTACCAGCCCCACCTGCCAATGATGCCCCCAAAGCTGCACCAGCAGGACCACCTAGCATAAAGCCCGCGACTCCGCCAGCAACTAAGCCGCCCAATCCACCCCAACCGCTATTACGATTTTTTGTGCCGGCCTGATAGCCTGCAGAGATCTGCTCAGTGACTTTTTCTATTGAGAAATTCGGCAATTCCAGTGACGCTGAATACCAAGTATTATCCACAGCATGTTTCAACTCTTTGGTGATATCCGCTAATCCACTTTCTAAAGCAATGCCAATAACTTGCTGAAGCTTGTCATCCCAACTTCGACGAGCGTACCTCAACTCTTGATTCATCTGCTCATCATCATCACGATAATTCTCTAACGTGTTAAATGTATCATCGATGATTGCATACATCTCTTTCTGCGCCTCTCGAGTGTATCTCGCCATAACCTTTGGCACAGAGCTCTCCAAATGCGCAATCTCTGCATCTAGGTCATTTGTCAATTTTGTATAGGGCAATAATTCCTTTCGGCACTTGTCTAAGAAATTACTGAAATTCGTCATTGGAACGGCGCGCTTTATCTGCACGCCTTGGTTTTGAGAAATGCTGTGCAATCGACTAAATAGTTGAACCATGCCGCTGTTTTGCATCTCCTTAGGATCGGTTAAGTGCTCTTGAGCGTAACGGGCGGAGTTAGAAAGAATATCGTTACTGTCAATGCCTTCTAATTCTTTGGCGATGTACTCTCGCTGCTGCTGCCGCGTTTCTTTCGACTTCATTTGAACTCGGGAAACAGGCTCTCCCAGTTCATCGTCCCAATCCTCTTCATTGACATCACTTCCGGTAATCAGAATAAGTGTTTCCTTTCCCTTATTTTTGAGCTCTCTGATTTCTTTTAAATCGCTGGCACGACCTGGTGAGCCTGAACTCATGGTATAGAGAATTAAATCTGCATGAGACACATACTCTTGCGCCAATTTACCGTTAATATCATTCACTGAATGCAACCCTGGTGAATCCACCCAAGTTAAACCAGGAAGACGAAAACCTTGAATAGAGCTGGTCGCTTCCGTCGCTCCCACGCGAAACTCTCTACGACGCTTCGCTTCATCATCAGCATCACCGTTTACAACGTTGGTATTGGCAGCAGTAAAATACTCAGGCAGCAATGATATTGGGACACTAGCTTTTAAATTTTCCGAAGGATCTGTATGACCCCATGCTATATAGTTACCCAACGAGCTCTTACCTGATTTGACCTTACCAAATACAAATACCAACAGAGAATCCTGGAAATCCTGACGAAAACTCAACCCTTTATCATATGAAGCCAAATTAGCCTGCCACGCTTTGTCTGTATCACTGATAGCAGACAAAATGCCATCAATTTGACGACTGAGCGGATTTCCCTCTGGTAAACGTTTCTTTGCTTGTCTGATATGCGATTCCATACGCACCGCAAAAGTTTTTTGAGCCTTTTGAAACTCGCTATCCAGCTTTTTGGCATCAACTAACGATGCCATAAAATCACTTTTCAACGTCTGAAATGACGTCAACAACTGTTCACGTAAAATAAGGTCTGACATCCTTTATCTATCCTTTTAATCCATTTAAAAGTACTTAAAGCTTTTCGCGCAACGTTTTTAATTGAACAAGCTTGTGGTCTATTTCTTTTAGTCTGACTGGAACGTTCATTAATTCCTCTTCCGGTTCAAGTTCCACATCATACAAAGACTCCAATTTAACTAAGTAGTCCTGTGTTTCTTGAGGTAAAAACTGAAGGTCATAAACCTCCACGTATGTTGGACTAACCGGATTGTGAAACTCTTCATCATTATCCAAAATAGCTTTAAATGGTTTATCGCCAAGCAAGATCACTTTTATTTGACCATCTAAACTTTGTTGCAGATCATTTGCTCTCTGCATGCCTTCTTGGACAAACGCCTCTTTCATGCTCTCCAGTTTTCCTTTGTGGGCACGCGTCTTGCGTTCCTGCTCTGCCCGTTCTCTACGACGACGCTCTTCGTCACCATTTCCGCCACTCCCAGAGTCACTATCATCACTGAAAGCAGAGACCGCAGCCGCTCCAAGTGCAACTACTGCCGCACCAATCAACCAAGGTAACGCCATATTTTACTCTCCCCGTAATCTTTCATTCAGGTATTCGGTTTTTTTCAAAGTCATGCTGAGATCTAACGAGAGCATGGCGTCGTTAAAGCGGGCAAAATTCCAGTACAAATCATCTTCTAATTGCAGTTTTTCATCATTGAGCGCTTCTTCAGCAGCCGAGATATCCAATAACAATGTATTCTGTGCATGACGTATTCTTTCTTCACGAACAGCCCGTACATCAATCCCCAAAGTTTCAATATGCTGCTTCAATTCTTGTAAATGACTGGCTTTCACTAAGCCATCCTTATGCTGTTGAATCCCCTTGTGAAAACGAGTTCCAGAAATGAGAAAACTTTCAGGTGCAAAACCCAAATGAAGATGACATTGCTCAAGCACTTTTTGCTCAATCTGTTCAATCTTCTCTAAGCTTTCTGCATCAGCTTTACTGATGACAAGGACGATATTTTTCTCAGCATAAACGCCAAATGATTCTTTCAACTGCTTAAGAAAATCGAGTTCAATTTTCTCGAGTTCTCCTTTAGGCTGGTGCACAAATAACACCACGTCTGCTTTTGCGGCGCCATCCATCGCAACTTGATCATCAGCGTCATGAGCATCCAAACCTGGCGTATCGAGGAAAATATAAGACTCTCCCTCAAACTGCCTTAGTTCGGCGGTCTCTCGGACATCATTAGTTGGAAAATACTCTGCGTTATAGTGGTGAGTGAGCATGTTCAGCAAATAGCTTTTACCTGCATTCATCATTCCCCAAACGGCGATAACAGGTTTATCCTGTACCTGCTTTCTCGCCAATATATCTGATGCCTGTTTCAGCAATACATCTAAATCTGCTGAGGCCATCGAATCCTTAGCCGTCATACGTGTTCCTTGTTAGGTTGTCCGAATATTTACAATCTAGCTTTGGTATGTAGACAATCGTATTTAGACCATTGCTAGAGCCCTTAAAACAGCAATGTGCTAACTGCACAGCGCTTTCAATTTCCAACCGCAGTTCTCACACTGCCAAGCCATATTTCCAAGTGGCATAACCATTATTAATTACTCCCTGTGTTTTGACATGAGATCACTTGCTAACTTTTCAGACAATGCTGAATCACTAAGATAAGGGACTTTTCCGGAAGGAACTAAATTAGCAGCAGCATCAAGGTGCACGTCCTGATCATCGAAGAAGATGTGAGGCCGAAAGGCTTTTAACACTTTAGTCTTCTCTACTCCCCCTAAGAAAAAAGCCTCATCAACATACACGCCCCAATGCCTTAAGGTTTTAATTACTCGCATCTCCGAAGGGCTATTACGAGCAGTGACTAATGCAATGCGGATCGGTGAGTATTCAACGCGAATGGGTAATCTATCCTGCAAGCGAGACAACTTATGCAATAAACTGGCGTAAGGCCCCTCTGCCATTGGGATATTTTGTTTTGCGTCTTCTTGAGCATGAAAGGCTTCCATGCCTTGGGTTTTGTAAACTAATTCACTTTCATCGGAAAACAATACGGCATCACCATCGAAAGCGATGCGGACTTGACCCTCTGGTATTTCCGGTGCATCCGTTGGCGGCGCTTTTAATATTGCCGCGGCGCAGTTCTTGGAATCAATCACCTGCTGAGCATCTTTAACATTGGTGGTGAGAAACAGGTCCACATCAAAGGCATCGAGATAATCGGCTACGGTTTCGCCCGCTGTAAAGGCTGAACGGGTAATGTTGAGCTTGTCGTGGCGAATAGTATTAAGCACCCGAAGACCGGTATCTGGGCTGTTTTGTGACATCACCACAACTTCAACAAGAGGGCTATTGCCCTGCTGATATTGATTAAGGCCAAGTAAAGCTTTGATCAGAGGGTAACCGGTCCCAGGTTTTAGCGGCTCATCTTCGTGTGCCAGCATAAACTCGCGGTATTTTTCTATGGCAGTATCAGGATCTGATTCAAAGGTTTTTCTGAAAATTTGGTCAGATTCAGCCATATCGAATAAGGCCGTGGCTGAAATACCAACGACTAATGTATTAGAGAGATCTAGTGGCATAAAAACATCCTTGTTTCAGTGGCTTGTATTCAAGCATGAAGCTTTGCTGAACTCAATTTTTTTGATAGAAAAGTTAAATAATCATAAAAAATACTGCTGAATACACAGCATATCCATTTAATGGAATTCGGCTTGTTACCTTTGTTTAATACTATTCCTAAGCTAGTCATATTAATCCTTTAACTGTTTTTGCTGGTCAAGCTCGGTATCCTGGCTTGCTATGTTTTTACTAACAGGCACTTCATAGGTGTCGCCTTTGACAAGGTATACTAGCAAGGCGATGGCGTTGATGATCAAAATCACCATTAACAGGGCTAACAGTAACAACAGCTTGGACATTGCTCATACCTTTTCAATAAATGTATGACGACTAATGCCAGAACTGCGCCACAATCACGCCAACAGCTATAAGTTATTTAAACACTTATATTTCAATTTCTTGCGACAAATTTGTTTAATCACACCAATTAAACTAGGTAATCAATCTTAACAATTGGTAATTATTATTACTTTCTGTAATCACTCAATTGCACTATCTTGTCGCCAGCAAGAGTACTATTTTCAGCCGTATTAGTAACAGATGCTAAATCTGGCTTTGCTGGTAGTGGTTGCGGTTCCATTAAAATATCTTGGCAGTAATCCATCATCTTTACTATTGGTAGAAATTTTTGTTTTTGATTTTTAGCTCGCTTCATTTGAGTGTTTAGATGAATCGATAAATCGGTGCACAAATCAGATGGCAGCTCATTAAGCCCCTGCTCCTCCAACATTTGGGTTACCCAAAGCGCGGCATCGCTAATATGTCCGCTAATGCTTAAATCGGTATTTTTAACCCAATGAATATCCATGTTTAGTTCAGATAACTCACTTAATAACATCGCAATATCACTGCTTGGTATGGCGCGGAGCTGCTGCAAGGTTTCTGCTAATGAATATTGCCACTCCATTTGTAAGCGTGCAGCTAATTCATCCAGCGTTAGTTTTGTATCAGCGGGTATAAATACAGTAAAACGGCTGTTTGCTTCACAGGCAATAATGGTTTTGTGACGTGATTTATAGGCATTATCGATAATATGTACTTGCCAGCAACAGGTGTGATTATCTGACGCTAAGCTATGGACCCCGACTCTCTGGCCATCTTTCTCAGGCAAGCGAGACAAGTCGGCTTTAAGCCATTTGTTGAGTGCATTGGTTGCGGATAGTAATAATTTCATACTTTTTTTATCGTTCCCGTTACAAGAATCACAACAACGAATCAAATTTAGATATAAGAATCGATGAATAGCAGCTTCCCTGTGACATGTTTAAATATTCCCTACAAGCCCATTGAAGACATAAGCTCATGTTCACAGACTGCTTCTGGCGTTACTACTGCATCACTGAGCATCGTTTTCTTTGCTAATAACTTGTCTAAATTCACATCAAACGAATCATACTCTGGATGTAAAAGGCAGGGTAAATGAACAAAAACAGGTTTTTCCTGACCAATTCGATAGACTCGATCTGTTGCTTGAGCTTCTTTTGCCGGGTTCCAATGGCGCTCTAGATGCACTACATGATTTGCGCCAACAACGGTCAATCCTACGCCAGCAGCAACAGGTGACATAATGATAATATTAAAGCCTTCTCTCGACTCAAAGTCAGTAATCATGCCTTTACGAGACAGTTGGTCCTTCTTCGTTGCAATCGCTTTACTATCACCATTAATGACATGAATCTGTAAAGCATAAATTTTGTCTAAACAAATTTTAAGCACTGCCTGAAGCTTTTTAGTCGTCGCAAAAATAATGACTTTTTCTTGTTTGTTTTTTATATCTGCCAAGATATCTAATAACATAAGCAATTTTTCAGATTCATTCAGCATATTAAGCGCTTCTTTAGCGGTATTTGGTGGCGCTTTAAAAATCTCATTCAGCCTTGGGTGTAAACTAACCGCTCTTAATTGCTGAAGCACTGCTAAAGCATGAGTGCCGCCCTGTTCCTTTGCTTTAGCTTTTCTGTAGTCTTCAACAATTTGGTTATATCCAAGTAACTGACCACCGCTCATATTACGAGCGAGCTCGGGTGTAAATAACATGTTGTCAGCAAGATCTTTATGAATACCTGTTTTTATTGTTTTCTTTGGCATTCCCGTTAATTCTTCTTCCTTGGTGCGGCGTAACATAAACTGCCCAACGGAGGTGCGTAAATCATGACCAATGTCTAAGCGAATCTCCGCTTTTTCTTCATCATTAGCATTGCTAATTGGTTTTATCCAACGATCTCTAAAATAGCTCCAATCACCTAGTAAACCAGGTTGAGCAGTATCCATTAAACACCAAAACTCACTTAAGCTGTTTTCAACCGGCGTTCCTGTGGCAAGGAGTTTAAAGTCAGCTTTTAAAGCCTTCGCCGCACGAGTAGCTTGAGTATTAGGGTTTTTAATATTTTGTGCTTCATCAAACACAACAATCCCCCAATCAATCACGCATAAAGAAAACTGGTAATCTCGAAGCGTTTGGTATGTCGTAATAACAACGCGTCTATCCATATCTAAGCGTTTTGTTGCAGCATCTGCACCCACATTCAAAGCATAACGAATAGCTTTATGATCAGCTTGTGAATCATTCATCACTGTCGTTAGTTGCATCGATTCACGTTCAGCCCCTTGAACTTTAAACTCTCTTAAATCCCTAGCAGACTGTAATACTTTTATATCTCGAAATGGCGAATGCTTAAACGTTACTGCCACTTCTTGCTCCCAGTTTTCTAGTAAGCTAAGCGGAGCGACTATTAATATAGGCTTTTCTGATTTATTGCTTTGCTTTTGGATTGATAAATATTCGGCTAGCATGACTAGCGTCATATAGGTTTTACCTAATCCCATATCATCGGCTAATAAAGCGCCTTGAACGCGATACATATCGTCATAATTATCTAATTGTGAAGATTTAAGTAACGACAGCATCCAGCTAATACCAGACTCTTGATGAGGGAAAGGGGTACGAGCTAAGTTAGTTCGATTAAAACTAATTGTTCGATCTAACTGTGCGACCTTATTTACAATATCTTGATTATGATCTTCTGCATCTTTTAGCAATAAAGACACTTGCTCTTTACGGTCCGGAACATCATCAAAACCAGGTAGGTCAGAGTCATTAATAGGATTTGCTAAATTGTCCCTTACCTCTGCAAGCGCTTCATTTACACGCTGCTCATCACGAATATCAATGATTTCATTATCAACAATGACACTGTCGGCATTTTGACCTTTAGCTTGCTCGTAACTTTGTTCAAAAGAAGCTATATCTTCTTCACATTCAAGCAGCCTAACTAAACGCTCTGGAGGTTCACTCGCAGCATTAGTTGAAAACCAGCCGTTACTTCCATCATTATCTTGCCCAAAGGGAATATGAACCATCTTCCCGATACCATAAACACGAATGGAAAAACCTAAATCAAGATTAAGAATGGATGCATCTAAAAAAGCGGATGGTGTTTTAATAAATTCTGCGACTTTGTGTGCTGGAATGGTCCGATTTTGCAATACTTCTTTTATGGCTTGTTTTTTATCATCTGACAACAACACAATGCGATCTTTTACTCGCATTACCTGTCCGTCACCTTGTAACTGAGCAAATCGATTTTGTAAATCTTCTGATGATGAACCATCACCAAAGCTTGGGCTAAGCTCTAAGCTACCATCTGCTTTTTGGTTAGCGGTAACAGTAATTTGCTCTGGTTGGACTAAATCAAATTTATCAAACTGCTTTAAATCTAGTTTTAAACCGTCTTTAACCGCTTGCTGCAACCTGGCGATAGCCAAAACATTATTAAGTTCAGTGCGGTCATCTGGTGTAAGAGATGAATGATCTTCTACAGCCAAAACAGCATTAAGCTGCTCAGGTGTCATTAAAAACTGTGTTTGTTCACTAAAAGCCAGTATGGGCCCTTTTCTTTTGACGGGATATTTTTGATGACCAAGCATTGTAAACAACTGCAATGTAAAACTACTTTTAGTTGTTCTGCCTTGAATATCAATGTCAAAATCGTGACTACAAAAAGGTGGCAGTCCAAGTACTTCTGCATCTTCTGGGTCGAGTAAACAAGCTTGATCGCTATCCACTCTAAAGCCATTAGGTATCGTTTCTGCAATGTCTCTTTCTTGCAGCATTTTTAACACAACATGCGCAATGAGCTGACTGCCGCCGCCCTCACCTTTGTTTAAACAATGGTAAGAAGCCTCGTCTGTTACAAAGTTAACGCCATATGAGTCATACACTAAGGAATATCTATCGTCTGCTAAATGACTATTTTTATTGTTAGGCAAAAGCCCTTTTATCAAACTAACAAGTGACATGGGTGTATTAATTCCTTTCAAATATTAC
>NZ_VXCT01000043.1:0-43247 GCF_052850535.1 Shewanella sp. 1180_01 | reverse complement strand
ATTCCAGAGGTATTGAAAATATCATATTGCTCTGAATCTATTTCTTGCTGAATAATATTGTCATTCAGTAAATTGTAGTTAAAACTGTTTGTTGTTGAGGTCGCATGCTGGGCATTTAATTCCCAGTCGATACCATTACCGGAATCTATTGTGCCAACAAAGCCACCAAGAATATCAAAATTGTTGGTTTCAGTTAATGTATCTCGCTCGCCAAGTTGTGCGCCTCGCATAGAAATCACTAATTCTTCGCCAACTGGGTTGTACTTATTATCGGCACTCATCACAGGGGTATTAGTTGATACTGGCGTACCGGCATAACGGGTTTCAGTTTCAGCTAATGAAGCAGAAGCTCGGCCTCGGAATTTTATATTTTCTGAAATCTCATAGGAGAAATTAGATAACAGCGAATTACGAGTTTGATCGCCAAATAGCTTAGTGACATTACCATGATTATATAAACAACGACCATCACCTGAGTCTATGGTATTTTCCGTTTTTTCACATATATCTGAATTACTATACCAGCTACCATTGCCTGGTCCATATTTACCATTTGGTACTGAGCTATATCCGCTATAGGCGTTATAACTTGAGTCATCCATTCGCCAAATATCACGGTCCATTACCGCTTTTGTATCATAATATTCATAGGTGAGAGTGATATTGCCTTTATCTGTATTAAAGCCAGTTGCAAGCGATAAACGGTTAGCATCGCCCCCTTCTACGCTTGGTTGCTCTGTACTGTAATCAAGCTGAAAACCTTCAAACTCTTTCTTAGTGATAATGTTTATCACGCCCGCAACCGCATCGGAACCATAGACTGCTGAAGCGCCATCCCGCAGGATTTCAATACGCTCCACGATAGCCATAGGGATAGAAGATGTATCCGCCACTGAGCCAGAGCTCGAGCTTGTCCCTGGCATACGGCGTCCGTCTAATAACACTAAGGTCGCAGACGATCCTAAACCGCGTAAATTGACATTGCTGGTAGAGCTTGCACCAGATCCATAACCTGAAATACCACGCCAAGAACCAAAACTGTTTATCGCAGAGTTATTCAATACGTCAGCAACGGTCTTTTCCCCCGTCATAGCAATATCCGCGGCATTAATGACTGTCACGGGTGAAACAGTTTCCATATCAACTTGTTTAATACGAGAACCCGTCACTTCAATGCGTTCAACTTTCGTATTTTCTTCTGCTGCATTTCCCATTGCAGAAAAGCCTAATCCCGAAAAAACCACACTGCTTGTCGCCACTGTAATTAAACTAGCACGAACGGCTTTGGCCGTTAAACTTAAATAGCGCATTAATCTCTCCTTGAGGTAAATAAAATCTTATGTTTGTTATTTTTATATTTAGCTAGCGAACTCTATTTCGCTGTAGGGATAATGTTAATGTGCAACATTTAAGTCAACCATTAAAAAGTTAATTCATGAATAAAACAAATTGATACAAAGTAAAAACATAAAGCACTAAATTTAGACATAGGAAAATTAATACGCATCATGGACTTAAGGAGTTTGGGTTGGTTAAATATATTAAAAAAATAACCTGATACAATAAAACTTATTTGTTACCAAAAATAGCACAACCAAGTTTAGTGTCACAAATAAATCAATATGTATCATTGATAGGCCCCTGAACATTAAATTACACTTAATTCAATATTAATTAGCCATAAAAATGCCACTCCATTGAATGGCATTTATATTTAAACACTGAGTAATGATTGATTACTTAAAGTTGACAACCTTCAACACTGTTTGAGTTTTCATAAACGATATCGCCTATCGGACTGTAGTCAGCAGCTTTAATCGCTTGTTTCTCTTTCAAGAAAGAATAGGCTTTGTTTCCTAAATCGAGTCAGCGAACAAAACTCTCATCATTGTTCAAATATCAAGCTACATAGTGGGTTTCAGGCATACCTAGCCCAGTAAGCTTGTTCAAAGCCCTAATCATCGCGTAAGTTTCTCCCACCTGAGCGTTATAATTCCGCATGCTTAACGTGCCTCCTAGCAGTTGTTTTATCCTGTATATGGCGGTTTCTGAGATTGAACGGCGATGATAACCATACCGTTTTTTCCACTGCTTATTTGAGCCATGAAGCTGTTGCCAACTGACGGCTAAGTTTCGTGGATGCCCTTGTTCCCATAGCGCAGCACCTTCCCTAGGTGGAATGAGCACTAAAGCGCATTTTCGACGAACGGCTTCGTGACAGGCTTTCGTGTCGTAAGCACCATCACCCGAGATATTGCGGATTTTTCGATGGGTTTGCTTAAGTAAATTCGGCATCACTTCAGCGTCTGTGACACCTGATAAACTGAGTTCAGCTGCAATAATTTCATGGCTATGTGTATCTACGGCAATATGCAGTTTACGCCACACTCTGCGCTTTCCATCTGTGCCATGTTTCTTCACTTTCCACTCACCTTCGCCATAGACCTTCAAGCCTGTTGAGTCGATAGCTAAGTGCTCAATGGCGCCGCGAGTCTTGGTTTTAAAAGCAATATTGACCGTTTTCACGCGTTTACTGATGCAGGTGTAATGCGGGCAAGATAATGGGATGTCACCCAGTTTAAACACCGAATTGATAAAGCCCTGTAAGGCTCTCAGTGGCATAGAGAAAATACGCTTAACCATCAACGCAGTGGTAATGGCTAAGTCGCAAAACACTCGAGGGCGACCTTTCTTGGGCTGCTCGACCTTGGCTTTCCACTTAGCAATTGCATCCTCATCAATCCAGAAGGTAAGTGAACCGCGGTTGATTAAGGCTTGGTTGTATTGCTTCCAGTTGGTTGTTTTATAGCGAGGTTTTGACACGGTTGATGGGTAAGTTGATAGGCTATGCCGATCAGATCTGCGGCTACGGTTTTAGTTCCAGTTATTTAGGAAACAAAGCCATTCCTGAGACATCACTATATACTGTGCCGTACTAACTCCTAGATAAATAAGCTCACAAATAAAAGTTTCAATTATCAAGGAATCACTAAATTATGCTAAAACCACTAAATCAGAGTAATCTTAACATTAAAAATATTCTGACGACTCAGACTAAATAATGGCGATAAATTAATTTAGATGCTTAAATAAAAACACCAGTTGATAATAAAATCAACTGGTGAGCACATTTACATAAATGTTATCTAAGCCTTATATTACAACTTAGGAGCAGCAGGACAACCTTTAACTTCGCCACCAGCTGATGTATAAGTTATATCACCAGCAACAGGATTAAAGTCAGCAACCTTGATATCTGTTTTAGTTTCAATAAAGTCTCGCAAAACTAAAGCATCAGCAACCTCAATAGATGTCGCACTGATCACTGGATATTTGTCTCCACCAGCGGCACTAAATGTAGAGATTGAGAATGTATATTCTTCATTGTCACTAAACCCTTTACCATTGATATCGTTTACAGTGACTTTTTTTGCATCACAATCAACGGCCATCTTAATACCGTCGAATTGAGCATATCCGCCACTATCAACACTGATTGTTGCAACAGTGTTTAAGTATTTCGTAATATCTGAGCCTTTCATCTTAGCTTTAGCAACCATGTTGCCAAATGGCTGGACTGTTAGTACATCACGATATGTAATGTTTCCTGCCGGAATAGATGCTCTTACACCACCAGAATTCATGATACCAAAGTCACTGTTAACTAGTTTATATTGGCTTTGAGCTCTAGCTAATAAATGGCCAAGATTAGTCTGTTCAAAACGAACAATGTTTCGCTCTCCAACTAACATTCCATCCGTATTACCAATGATAACATCTAATAACGCTTGTCCTTTCTCCTGATAAGGTCTTAGGACTTGTAACACTCCGATATCTTCATCAATTTGTGATGTACCTGGTACTAATGTTGTAGATTTTTTGTCGCCTTTAACTGCAAGTGCAGGAGTACCATATGCATCTAAAACCATTAAATTGACTGGCACTAATTTGTAACTTGCTAAATGCAACTCACCATTAAAATATTCAAAATCGGCACGACCTACATATTTGCCCCATTCATGGGCCTGCATAATGTAAGTACCTTTTTGCTGATCAGGCTTACACTCGTCGCCACGGTTAAATGCTGCATAAGATTCATTACCTGGTTCCATGCACACAGGATTTTGTGAATGTCCACCAATGATCGCTTGTAAATCACCTTCATTAAGTGCTCTTGCTAGCGAGACATCTCCTGGCGCATTACTTCCACTTGCTGCATTAGCATAATGTCCCATATGTGTTGTGGCAAAAATTAAATCAGCAGCTTTTGCATCTTTAATTTCTTTTATCACTTTCTTGATTTCAACTTGAGGATCGGTAAATTCAAGGTTAGTCAAATACTCTGGATTACCGATTTTAGCGGTGTCTACAGTAGTGAGACCAATAACGGCTATACGTAATCCATTTATATGAAAAACTTTATAAGGATCAAAATAGCGTTTCCCTGAAACTTTATCGTATATGTTAGCGGCTAACATAGGGAAATCAGCAAGTTTCCTCTGCATTTCAACAATATCTAATGGATTATCAAATTCATGATTTCCCACTGCCATCGCATCATAACCAATCAGGTTCATACCAATAAAATCTGGTACAGCATCTTGCATATCTGACTCAGGGACTCCGGTATTGATATCACCACCAGACAGGAGTAATACTTGACTACCACGTGATTCAACTTCATCACGGATCTGATCAATTAGCGTTTTACGAGCTGCCATACCATATTCACCATACTCACTCTGCCAGAAGCGGCCGTGGTTATCATTGGTGTGTAAAACGGTAAATGTTGTGCAAGCGCTTCCCGCTTCAGCACACGTTGTTGGGACTTTATCATCATCACTATTATTACAACCCGTAAGCGCAGCGACAACAGCAGTTGCAACTAGTCCTTTAATAAGCATATATCTCATTACATCAACCCCTTGATTTTAATTATTTTATCATAGAAAGATTGCCGTGAACTCCATCAAGTTCAGCGTCACGGATAATAACAAAGAATAAAGATAAATTGTGTCATTTTTATTAAAAACTTGACATTTATAGGGGAATTCGCGGGCGCTTTAAGACAGATTTGTTTCATATAAAAAATAAGCTGAATGACTGATTTATATATATTTAGAGAATTAAAAATAAAAATGAAATAAATTAATTTAAATCGTTAAGTATAAATGACTTAGAAAATATTACAGATAACAGTGATTGTTCCCATAAAAAAACAAGCATGGGCAATTTTCAATTTACCGCATGCCGTTTTTATCAGCAATTAGACTTCTCTACATTTCAAATCGCTGTAATAACCACTTAGAAATCTCTTTTAACTGCGCAGGGATCACTGAATGCGGCATAGGATAAGTCTGCCACACCACATTATAACCGCCCGTAATTAAGGCTTCTTTGGCTAATGTTCCAGCGGATAATGGCACTACATCATCTTGAAGACCGTGTTGCTGTAATATGGGTGTATTGCGATTCGCTGCGCTTAATTCAGCGGGTAATACATCGCCCGTCGGTAAATAGCAAGACAGTGCCATAATCCCTGCAAGTTGCTCGGGGAAACGCAGTCCAGAGAATAAACTCATGACTCCGCCCTGACTGAATCCTGCTAATACGATACGTTGGCTCGCAATACCCGCCGCGATTTGTTCATTAATTAATGCAGCAACCCTTTTCTCCGACTCAAGCACGCCTTGCATATCAGCTCTGTCGTGCAAATCCATGCTTTTAATATCGTACCAAGCGCGCATCACATAGCCGCCATTGATGGTCACGGCTTGCTCCGGTGCATGGGGGAAAATAAACCGGATAGCATGATCGGCAGGCAAACCTAATGCAGGCACTACGGGGGCAAATCCGGCACCCGAATCCCCTAATCCATGTAACCAAATGACCACGGCGGTAGCAGGCGTCTTAGGTTCAACGACAATACGCTCAAGAAAAACTGACATTCTAAAAATTCCCAATTCGATATTAAACACTCATCAACTAAAAACTGATGATAAATCTATAAGTTAACCACTATGCACTATGCACTATGCAGGCGTACTTTATTCCGCGTCCATTCCCAGCACATCTTGAATCGCACGTAACTGGGCATTTGAGTCCAACACTAAGCTCCAACGCACACCGCCACCATCGGCGATTAACATAGGTGGCTGACGTCTCAAACCGATATCCTCAGCACTCGCTTGCAGCACGATACTGGCAACATTGAGCCGCACTTGCACTTCGAACTCAGTGACGATTAACTTACCCTGCGAAAAAACTAACACCATTTTGATAACCGCCCTATGTGAAAACGCCGACATCATAGCAAACTTGTGGTCTTTTACCGATGGCATTTCCTTGCCGGCATACGAGCCATTAAAGTTTGATTACATTTGAGCTAACAGTGAGATAACAAATCCAGTGGATTATCAGGTAAACTTTTGCCCTATATAGATAGAGCCGATAGAAAACCAAGCAGCATTGATGCTGTTATCGGCCCAAACTCGAACCAAAATACTTTATCATTAGGCTGTTAAATAATGCTTTCACTTCGCCGTAACGTCCTGAGCAGTGCCCTACTTTTTGCGCTGCAACTCCTTCCTAGCACTGATGCCAATAGCGCTCCTAATACGTTAACTACTGAGCCGACTGCCACTGTTGTACAAGCACAGACGCAGCAGAACCTAGATGCACTGACCTATGCCAATTACATTGAAGTCAGCGTGAGTCATGTGGAGCTAGCACTTGCCGTCGATTTTAAGCAAAACCGCTTATCCGGTGAAGCCACCCTCGATTTAGCTTGGCATAAACTGGGGAAGGAACTCATCTTAGATACCCGAGATCTGACGATTAACAGTGTGAGTGCTTTGAATAGAAATGGGAAATGGCAAAGCGTGCCCTTTACCTTAGCCAAAGCGGACGCTGTAAAAGGCGCGGCACTGACCATCAAACTGGCCGATGAAGATACCCAAAAAGTTAAAATAAAGTACCACACGTCGAATAATCCATCCGGTATTCAATGGTTAACTCCTGAGCAAACCCAAGGTAAACAGTTACCTTTTATGTTCAGTCAGAGTCAGGCGATTCATGCTCGCAGCTGGATCCCACTGCAAGATACCCCAGCCGTGCGCCAAACCTATAGCGCAACGATTACTGCCGATAAAACCATTACTGTGGTCATGAGTGCCGATCGTAAAACCCTGTCGAGCACGCAGACCCAATTCACTATGCCGCAGGCGATCCCAGCTTATTTAATCGCCATTGCAGCCGGGCATTTAAAGTTCGCCCCTTTAGATAACATCTCGGGCATTTGGGCTGAGCCAGAAATCCTCGACAAAGCCAACAAGGAATTTGCCGACACGCCGGAGATGATCAAAATCGCCGCTAAACGTTACGGCGATTACCGTTGGGGACGTTATGACTTGCTTATTTTTCCGCCAAGCTTCCCCTTCGGCGGGATGGAAAATCCACGGCTTTCGTTTATTACGCCAACAGTGATCGCGGGTGACAAAAGTTTAGTGAGTCTGATTGCCCACGAACTTGCTCACTCGTGGTCGGGTAACTTGGTGACCAACGCCACTTGGCGCGATCTCTGGCTTAATGAAGGTTTTACGACCTATGTAGAGAACCGCATCATGGAAGATCTCTACGGCCGCGACCGAGCGCTGATGGAGCAAACCATCGGCTATTCTGAGCTGCTTGCCGAGCTTGCAGAACTCACGCCTGGCGATTCAGTGTTGCATATAGATCTCGGTAAGCGCTCACCCGACGAAGCCTTTAGCGGTGTCCCTTATGTTAAAGGCCAGTTGTTTTTAATCTTTTTAGAGCAGAAATTTGGCCGCGAGCGCTTCGATGCTTTTGTGAAAAGCTACTTCAATCATTTTGCATTTCAAAGCATTACCACAGCGCAGTTCCGTGAGTATTTATCTTTGAATCTATTAAACAAATATCCCAATGTTGTCAGTGAGGCCGAAGTGGATACTTGGATTGAAGGTCAAGGTTTGCCGTCATTTTTAGTGCCGCCCAATTCCCACGCCTTCGATGATATCGATGCCCAAAGACAAACTTGGCTTGACGGAAAACTTAGCGCAAGCGAGTTGAAAACCAGTACTTGGACAGTGCACCAGTGGTTAAGGTTTATCAATGAAATGCCAAGAGTCAATCTAGACCAAGCCAAGCTTGCCGAGCTGGATAAGGCGTTCCATTTTACGGGCACAGGCAACAGTGAAATCGCTTTTACATGGTATTCACTCGCCCTAGACAACGGCTATTACGCGGTACTACCCGCATTAAAACAGCACTTGACCCATATTGGTCGCATGCGCTTAATCGTGCCGTTATATCAAAAGCTTGCAAGCACAGATCAATACGACTGGGCCAAGAGTGTCTATCTCAAGGCTCGCAGCGGTTATCATCCACAAACCCAATCAAGCCTAGATATGATGTTTGCCGACAAACCACTCGAGCATGAACATAGCCATTAGCCAGATAAAGAGCCATTAGCGAGATGAAGTGCCATTATTAGTGTTAAGTGCCATTAGCGGTTGCGCTAATCATTAAGCCATTAGCACCATAAAAACAAAAAAGCCCAAACCTAGGTTTGGGCTTTTGCTATTCAATCTTCTGCCTCGACTCATTCAACTTATTCTGAACTTATATTCATCTCACATTGAGTCAGATAAAAGCCTAGTTCGAAGCTGAACCCGAAGCATAAAAATTAGTGGTGATGACCACCAGCGCCATGGGCATGGCCGTGGGCGATTTCTTCATCACTCGCGTCACGAGCACCAACGACTTCGATATCAAATGTCAGTTCGCGGCCCGCTAATGGATGGTTTACATCCACAGTCGCCATAAACTTACCCACTTTAACGATAGTCACTTGGCGTTGACCTTGGTCAGTATTAACCACAGCAGTCATACCCGGTTTCCACGCAGTCGCGCCCAATAAGTGCTTAACCGACACACGTTGGTGCGCATCAGCATCCGCTACGCGCTCACCGTAGGTTTCGGCAGCAGGTAAAGTCACAGTGAATTTTTCACCTATGGCTTTACCATTAATGGCGTTTTCTACACCTGGCATCATATTGTCATGACCGTGTAAATAGGCAATCGGATCGCGACCTTCGTTCGTCTCAATTACTTCGCCTTTCTCGTCACGCAGTGTGTAGTTAAACTGCACAACCATATCGTCTTTAATGCTCATCGAATATCCTTTGATTTTCTTCGATTTCAATTGTGGGCCGAGCTTAACAAAACTGAGCTTTTCACTCCACTTTTTTATCCGGCCTAAAAGCGCTCAAAACCCGCAGCGAGCGCTCTTTGGCTACAGTAACGACAGTGACAGTGGCTACAGTGATAGTCCTAAAGCGCTAAACACCTCTGGGCTTGGGAAGCCATCGGCAATCATCTGTTTGCTCCGTTGAAAGGCTTGCAATCCTGCCACAGAGTTACGCCCTAACACGCCATCTGGCTTGCCAACATCAAATCCGGCCTCATTCAGTTTTGCTTGCAATTGCTTAACTTGCTCACGACTTAAGCGTGGCTGTTCTGGCGGGCTCACTGTCAAAGGTAACCCCCCATTAATGCGATCGGCAAGATGTCCAACTGTAATGGCATAATACTCAGAACGATTCCAACGCATAATCACGTTAAAGTTTTCATAACCTAAAAAGGCAGGCCCCGTATGGCCTGCTGGCAAATACAGCGCGGCTTGAATATCCACGGCGGGCAAAGGTTGGCCATTCGCTTGCGTGACATTAAGGGCGGCCCACTCTGATAAGGCCAATGGCTGTTTCGCCCCTAAATGGCTGTAACTAAAATCCTTTGGCAATAAGACTTCACGGCCCCAGCGTTCATTTCGCTGCCAGCCTAAGTGCTGTAAAAAGTTCGCGGCGGAAGTCAGCGCGTCAGTGGTGCTATTCCATAAATCGGCTTTACCATCGCCGTCACCGTCGACGGCATATTTGGCATAGGCCGACGGCATAAATTGCGTGTGTCCCATGGCGCCAGCCCATGATCCCACCATAGTGTCATCATCGAACTGATACTTTTCTTTCAGCTTTAAGGCTTGCATCAGTTCTATGGTGAAATAATTGCTACGGCGTGGTTCACAGGCCAAAGTCGCGAGCGAATTCAATACCGACATCTTGCCTTTATAGGAACCGTAGTTGGTTTCAAGCCCCCAAAAAGACAAGACATATTGCGGTGGCACGCCATATTCTTTGGCTAGTTGATTGAGTAAAACGCTGTGTTTTTTCAGTAAGCGACGGCCTTCATTGACGCGCCATTCGGTGGCGCGCTTACTGAAATAATTATCGAAGGTCTGGCTGAATTCAGGTTGTTGCTGATCGAGCTCAATCACCCGAGGCACAAATTTCAAATTTGCAATGGTCGAGTTAATCGTCGCCTCTGACAGCCCTTCAGTGCGCGCCCGCGCTTGTAGCCCAGTCACACAAGTCGGAAATGCCTCGGCATTTGCTTGTACGCTAGCACTGATATCGGGCATTTGAGTGGCTTCAGCAGCTATGCCACTTGCGTTGCTACTGATTACGTTAGTACTTGCCTTAGTACTGGCACTCGCCGCTGGCACGCTGGAACAGGCACTCAGACTGACACAGGCGGCAATACTCGCAAACAGAAAAGTTAACCCTTTAATTTTAATCAAATCAACAACTCCAATATTTGATTTCACAATAATGACACAGTAATCACACTGCTGTGGCTAAACACGACAATCTTCCTTCTTCGAGAGGAAATTGCCCTAGAGAGATATTCGCCTTGGCATAACGAGTTAAAGGTTCTACTACAAAAAAACCTTTAACGGCCAAGGGTATAGATGACATGTTTCTCCCCCACGGAAAGCCTCTATCTGAGCCACTCTTGAACAGTAAAGCACACTGCATCAAGGCTTATCATCGCCAATAATCCTGACCCATAGCGACACGTAACACAATCTTTATCACCATAAATACCTTGTGGCACCGGCTTATTGCTCAGTTATCCAACACAAGAAAAATCTTAACAAAGAATCCCTTGGTATCGCAGCATGTTACCGTATAATGGATAAGTTAACAGCACACATCAAAGAGACCTATCATGACTGAAATCAATGCGGCTTTGGCTGGCTTTATCAAAAATGTAAAACAACATCAGACGCTTTGGGGTCTAATGGATGAAACTGGCGAAGGCTGGGTCGTTTGTGACTCTTCAGAATTTGAAGACACAGATGTGATGCCATTGTGGTCAAGTGAAGCCACTGCAAAATCCCATTGCAGCGACGAATGGCACGACTACCAACCGGTTGCTATTTCATTAGAAGAATTTCTGGAATATTGGGTGTCTGATCTCAACGACGATGGTGTATTGATCGGTGTGGATTGGCAGACTGATGAAGACTGCCTTGAACTTGATCCAATTGTTTTAGCAAAAGATTTGGTTGATGTTGAAGAAGTTTAATCCCTTCAATATGCCATTAATGACATCAAGGACTGAGGTGCTCATTCCTTGATGTCTGCTATCCCGCTTATCGATATTCCCTTCGACCAACGTCATACCTGTTGGTTTTGCGGCGAACCGAGCAATCAACGCTTCGAATATATTGCCCACACACATACACCACATCCTTCATTAGCTGTGCCCGCCTGCAGTGAATGTTTGCGATTAGCCAAACAACATACCCTAAGTTCAATTTGGGATTGTCGTATAGCCGTCAAAGATGCACTGATGCGCATTTATGCAAAACACCTCGCGATTGGGATTAATTGGACCGAAGAAGAACTTGCCGAGTCTGAATTTTCCTGCAAAGTGTTTGAAGGCTTTAAGAAAAGTGCTTGGATGATGTACCAGATTGCCCGCGACCGTATCAATGCACCCGGCTGGCCACTGGTATTAGAAGGCGAAGAAATTGACGACCAAGGTTATAACGCAGGTTTCGAATTTGATGGCGTGACCTTTAACTCAGTCAATGCTGCAATCCAGTACTACTCGACGCAATTCACCTTAGATCCTCAGTTTTTTGCCGAACTGGTACGCCTCGTCGGCCGAGCAAGATTCAACTACGCCCTACGACTCGCCCGCATCCATATTGCCGCCGCCAAAGAAATGAAATGCCAAGTATTACAAGATGTAGAAGCCGAATTCGCCTCGTAATCGAGCGTAAAATAAAAAGGTTATTTGGTAGGATTTGCACAGAAGCGATGGAAAGGTTGCAATTGAAGGGCTGATATTAAAAGTCTGATATAAACAGGCCACATTTAAAGCAATTATTAAAAGCGCTGAGCCTACCGATGACCAACACAAGGTCAATCACCGATAGTTCGAATCTCAAGATGCTTAGTGATTGATCACTTGTCTTAATCTTTCTTGTACCACTTCCACCAGCAAATCAGGCTGGAACTTAGAAATAAACTTATCACAGCCCACCTTCTCAACCATGGCATGGTTGAAACTGCCGCTCAGTGAAGTATTCAAGGTAATATATAGATCTGACATAGCTTTATCACCGCGAACTTCAGAGGTCAGTTTGTAGCCGTCCATCTCGGGCATTTCGGCATCGGTAATCATCATCAGTAATTCTTTAGATACTTGCTTACCTTCATCACGCCATTTCTGTAATAACGTCAGCGCCTGCAAGCCATCCGAGGCTTCAATGATTTCTATACCTAGTTGGCTTAAGGTTTCACGCACCTGACGCCTTGCGGTCGATGAATCGTCCACAATCAAGATTTTTCTGCCTGGCATTTCATGGACTAAAGTTTCATCGAGCACACCTTCAGATAAACTAATATCGTAGTGAATGATCTCCGCCAGTACTTTCTCTACGTCGATAATCGACACTAATTGCGATTTGCCTTGATGTTCGATGCGGGTAATTGCCGTCAGATAATTATTGCGCCCCGCCGTTTTCGGCGGCGGCATGATGTCACTCCATGTCATGTTGATAATGTGCTCAACCTTGCCGACTAAGAAGCCCTGCACGCTGCGGTTATATTCTGTGATGATCATATTAGCATCATCATCTGGCGGCACAGGTTTAAACCCAATCGCCGAACGTAAATCAATCACAGGGATAGAAATACCGCGAATATTAGCAACACCATAAATATGAGGATGACTCCCAGGCATGGCATTAAGGGGAGGAAGCTTAACCACTTCTTTGACTTTGAAGACGTTGATGGCAAATAACTGCGTGGAATTAATGCTAAAGAGCAACAACTCGAGGCGGTTCTCACCCACGAGTTTGGTACGCTGATCTACGGTTGCAAGTACGTTTGCCATAATGCTGCTTCTCTACTCTTGAGGAAAATCCTTTCCTCACATGCGACGGATTAGCTCAAATTATAGCGGTAAACTCCCATGAAGAACCATGCCGAGGTGCTATTTTATCTAAAAATTACAACCACTCTCGCAAAATCACGCCGCTAACTTGGTTTACTCCACCTCGAATATCAATGGTGCTGCTGGCTCATGTCGGTGCTCAAGCGGCGAAATAGCCAAAACATTTGGCTTCGGCATAAGTGTTAATATTAGCAAAAGCACGAATATTCAATCCATTCAAAACGAACATTCAATTTGCGTCAGCGGCGCTGCCACCTAACGCTGCACTTTCTGGGCAAGCACCATGCCCGCAAGATCCAAGGCATTTCTGTCGCAGACTATCTCAAACCCCGCTTGACGCAACACAAGTAGCCACTCGCGGTGATTAAAGCGATTTTGCTGTGGATGCTCAAATAGGCGTCGACTCAGTGGATTACAAATCGCAGCGCGATATAAATCCTCTACCACAAAGTAACCGTTTGGTTTCAGTACTCGGGCAACGTCCTTGATGGCCGCCTGCCAATCTGGAATATGGTGGAATACAGCAAAATCAAACACCATATCGAACTCGCCATCGGCAAAGGGAAGACAAGAGGCGTCGGCAACCGAGAAACTCAGCCCTTTCAAACCTTGTGGCCGAGCTTGCCAGCGAGATTGCGCCGCTGCGACCATTTCAGGGTCGATATCCACGGCCGTGATATGTCCTGCGCCAAAATGCTCGCGGATCAACTGAATACCATTACCAAACCCACAACCGATTTCTAATGCACGCTCGCAGCGAGCCATAGGTTTAGGCATCATAGACGTAAGCAAAGGCGCTTCGACATGATTTTGTAGCCAAAAACGTATTGGATGCTGAACGAGCTTTTTCTCAAATGGATTTAATTTCATGCCATCCTCTAAATATGGGTAAACTATTGTTGAATAATTTTACTGATCGAACTGCCACTATGGTACGTAATGATAGGAACATAAGTTCACCAGAGGCCACGATGAAATTACCTCTTTTTCCACTACCCATTTGTTTATTGCCCGAAGGTTACACACAACTGCGGGTATTTGAACCTAGATATAAGCGTTTAGTCGCCGAATCGTTAAAGTCAGGCGAAGGCTTTGGCTTATGTATGCTCGAAGAGGATGGCAAAACAATTCAGCCCATAGGTACCTTAGTGCATATTATTGATTTTGAAACCCTACCCGATGGACTATTAGGGATCAGCATTCAAGGTTCAAAGCGCTTTAAAGTTAATGAAATCAGTGTCGAAGACGATGGCTTGAAGCGCGGTGATGTTAGCTTTATCGTCAATTGGCCTGCGACACGTATTGCGACCGATGAGCGTTACTTGAGCCAAATGTTACAAAACATCCTCAAGGAATATCCGCAACATCTCAAGCACTATCAAGCGGAACAGTTTGAAGACATTGCTTGGGTCTGCCAACGCTGGCTAGAAATATTGCCCGTGCAAGCCTCTGAAAAGTACAACTGCATTAATACCTTAGATCATATTATGACCCGAGACCTATTACGGGCCGTGATAAAATAATCCTGTGAATGATCCTTTATATAAGCCACTCCGTATTGATTGACAGTTTGACAGTAAAACTGGGCTCAGAAGTGAAACAAGCCTCTCAATTTTGTCGTTACTGATCTCAAACTCAGCACTAACGACTGGGATAAGAGCGAAAATAATGGAAAATATTCAATCACAAAGCAGGCAAAATCGGTATCATGGCCCTATCACGTCTCTGACTCATTCGGCTATGGATAACGACATTCCCGCTCTCAAAACCTGCGAGCCTCAAGCGGATACTTTGATCACGTTTATGCTACAAGTAGCAGACAAACGAGACAGAGCCGCCTTTGGGCATTTATTCCAGCATTTTATGCCCAAGATCCGCGCCTTTGGTTTACAAAGACTGAATCAACAAGGCTTAGCCATGGATTTAGTTCAAGAAACCATGACCAGCGTGTGGACTAAGGCCCATCTGTACAATGCAGAGAAAGGCTCAGTGACAACTTGGGTGTTTACCATAATGCGTAATCAGTGTTTCGATATGCTGAGACGAGTACAACACAATAAAGAAGATACCTTTGGCGATGATATTTGGCCGCTGTGCGATGCGACCATGGCTCAAGACACACTCACTGATCATAAATTGACGGCGAAACTCCTCCAACATCTTGATGCCCTTCCCCTAGCGCAACGACAAGTCGTGCAAGGTATCTACATGCAAGAACTCACTCAACAAGAGCTAGCCGATGCCCTCAAGGTGCCAATAGGCACCATAAAGTCACGATTAAGACTCGGGCTAGAAAAGTTGAAAAGTTTCTTGGAGACACACAATGATTAAGCATCATCCCCAACAAGAATTACTCGTGAGCCATGCGAACGGGGTCTTACCTTTATCGATGGCCATCGCGGTATCAGCGCATTGCGCGTTATGTGAGACGTGTCGTGAGCAACTTGCCCTGTTAACCGAGCAAGCCGCCAATTCAGCATTAAATCCAGATGGCGCTCATGCTCATGCTCATGCTGCAAATAATACAGACCAAGAGTCGATTCACACTGCGCATATTGATGCTGAAAACACTCAAGCGACTAATGTACCAGTGATGGATATTGACGCTATGCTGGCGCAAATCATGGCCCAGCCTGCGGCAACGGATGTGCCTAATAATGCTCCTCTGGATGTTCAAGTAAAACAACAGCATTACACAGTGCCATCGGTGTTTCGCCAGCATTTGGCCCGTCCTTGGCAAATCTTAGGCAAAGTCAGTCGTATGCGTTTTGATGTGGATGAAATGAACACCCGCGCGAGCTTATTGCACATAGATGCGCAAGGTGAAATCCCCCAACATACCCATAAGGGCTATGAGTTAACCCTATTGTTAGCGGGAGCGTTTTCGGATCTTAACGGTGACTATGTGCCAGGTGATTTTATTGTGCTCGATAGCCAACATCACCACTCACCTAAAACCGTTGACGGTTGCTTATGCTACACAGTGTTAGATGCGCCGCTGCATTTTACCAAAGGCCTAAGCAAGCTGCTTAACCCCATAGGTGAACTGATTTATTAAGCCTGTAGCCAGTGCTTTAATATGACTTATTTACACCGTTTTTTAAATGAGTCCGTTACTAATTTTTCAGTTACTGAATCTTCAATTACTAAATTTTCAGTTACTAAATGACAGCCATTAATCCCATTGAAATAACCTATTTCAGTGGGATTTTTTATTCTATTCGCGTGAGTTTTTTATTCAGTTTGCTAGAATTTTTAATTCAATTGGCTAACAGTAGCCACATCTTTTTCGCCTAAAAAGCCGCAATATGGACACTCAGCATTACCGCCAAATACAAAATAAGAACATGATCTATGCCAAGCTTTATGCTTTAAATCAAATGAATAGCCAGAAAAAATTCACGTTAATTCAACATCAATCAACAAATAATCACATTGAATAAAAATTAAACTTGCATAAGCTATTTTTATTGATATACTGCACGTCGTTTTGAGAAACACCTTGTTGTTTACCTTTTTAAAACCAGCCTGATCATTAGCAATCAGAGTTCGGTCCTCATAAAGAAAGCCTACTACAAGCAAAACCCCATAAGCTCAAGCATTCGATACCACTAAAATCATGTGGTTATGTCTGTGAACTTACTGTTCTCCACACTGTCATAGTATTGTCATTAAGCTATGGTCAACTGGCAGAATCAAGTTAGTCCATTGGCATAATCGACAGCATGTATTATTTATCGATTAAGCATCTCTTGATTAATGAATCAAAGATGGGGTAACCTCGATACTCAATAGAACGAATCTTTCGCAAATTGCTAAGGATATTTTATAGTTACAACTATCTCACCTATGGGTGAATTAACAAAAAGGAGTGTGGCATATGTCATACAAAATTAATGGACATGAAATTACAGTGAACTTCCCTGTAGATTCAATCTCAGTAAATAAAACCTCAATTGCTTTTACCGATCGTCAAGGTAAAAACAGACAGACTTTTTCAAAACGTACAGAAGCCATCAGCTTTATGAAATGGTTATTGTCCGCAAACAAATAAGTCAAAAAATAAATTAGACGATAAGTTAGAAATAAGTACTGTAATACCCCGTTTGCTCAAGTGTATTTAATCGGTTTCCATTCTCTTCGCAGTACCGAGCACTTAAGTAAACTGATAGCCGAATGTCACGAACACGCTATCCTTTTTTACGTCATCATGACGAACACATTTGGTTCAGGCTGTATCTCTCTCACACAGATACCTGCCGAACCAAATGAGTCAAATCCAGCTTAGATCACCTACTTCCACTGCAGCATCCGCTAATATTTATCCCTATGAATACTGTTCAGCACCTCATCTATGCCAAAACCCAATACCCAAATCGCCATGCAAAGCTTGATAAGCCAGATCAAAGCGACAATTCCGCTCAATCTAGCGGAAGCTCAACTGTGCCAAGGACAATGTTTAGGTTGTTCGAAAAAAATGCTGGAAATGTTAGATGCTGAAATCAGCTATTGGCAGTTTAGCGATGTAATACCTAGCCTAAAAGATTTAAAAAATCTCGAGAATATAGGCCAACGTACCTAGAAAATCCTTAAGCGAAACCATCTACTATCTTAAGAAACCATCTGCCGTCTTAAAAATGCAGTCTTAATCTATTGCGCTGGTTATATTACTATTCTTTGAAAAGTCTTATACTCCAGCAAACTTACGCTGATAACGCGGCAACATGGTCTCATTCCCTAATATTCCGCCTTGATGCAAATACATCACATGACCTAATTCACTACGCTGTAAGTAATCCTCAAGCACAATAAAGCCTAAGGGATCGTAGAGTAGTTCAAACTGAATCCCTGAGGCACAAACGCGCTGCCACATGGCATAAAATTCTGGGTAGAGTTTACCAAAGTGATATTTTTTGCCGACATTCACTATCTGTGGATGCTCGAGAGTATTTGGATTAAGCATAGAGAATTGCAAACGTAAATAATCATCGCCGCCCACCACAGCGCAAGTCACAACGCGAATCGCCGTTTGTTGACGAATAAAGTACTGATTTAAAAATAACGCCGTCGTCCCCGTCCCCGACGGTAAAAATACCGTTAAATCGACTAAATCATTCGCCTGCGCAAATTGCACTATTTCTTGCGCTAATACATTTACCCCGTATTCAGCGTAGGAACAACGCCCGCCCTCTGGGATAAAAAGCGCCGTCGGCTCATTCGCGAGTACCTGAGTCTCGATATACTCTTGGCAACTCAGTCGCGCACTAACCGTTTGCAGAGTAGGCTCAAAATTAGCATTAAGGCCTGATAAAACCTGAGGTTCACCTTGTGACGGAGTGAACGCCTGCTTTTGCGCCATTAACTCACTTAAATCGATAATATTGACACCATTTTCCAATGCAGCAGCGTAATTCCCCGTGGGATGCTTAACAATTTGACTGGCAATATGGTCAACATAAAAGTCACACTGCCAGCCTTTCATCTTGGCTAATGTCGATAGGGAATACAAAGAGTTTGCTAAGGGTGAACCATGACCTATCACCTTGTTGATGCCTGCAAAATCATGATTTAAAAAATAGCCGAATTTGCGCGCTTTATTACCGCTAAACGCTGGATGCAATAAATCATCACGTTTTAGAAAAATGTCTCGCCCTGCAAAGGCAAAAATATCGACGGGGGAATTTGCAAACATCAAGGTACTCAAACGATAAAAAACTCGGGCTTTTAAGCCATTGGATGGAATGGATAGTGTAACTGCGCCTTTGCCCTTCTGCTCTTAAGAAATTAGCAATTTAGCGAAGAATTAGTGAAAATCACAAATAAAGCTTAAACAGGCGGATGTAAGATATTGATTTTTGAAAATAAAATAATTGGCACGTTTCTCGCTTAGTCATTGGTATATATTCAGTTTATCAAAGCTAACAGCATTCATTACAGCTAACGATAAAGGCTAAAAAAGTAACATAAGGAGTTTTCAATGGCAGTATTACGCTTAATATTCAACATCGCTTGGTTTGTGCTCGGTGGATTTGTGATGGGACTCGCTTGGTGGCTCGCAGGTATCCTGTGTTTTATCAGCATTATTGGTATTCCCTTTGGCCGCGCCTGCTTTGTTATCGGTGAAATGACCTTCTGGCCCTTTGGCCAAGAACAAATCAGCCGTCGTCACTTAACCGGTCGTGATGATTTAGGTACGGGTGCCCTAGGCATGGTGGGAAATATTATTTGGTTCTTGCTGTTTGGGATCTGGTTAGCCATAGGCCACCTGGTCCATGCCTTAGCCTGTTTTGTGACTATTATCGGTATTCCCTTTGGAATACAGCATCTTAAACTGGCATTACTCAGCCTAACACCGATAGGCCAAACCGTTGTGGCTAAAGCCTAATCGATTATGAGTTAACCGGCTTAGCGCTGTTCATTGCCGATGATTTACTGTGGAGAGTGGATAGCGCTTTTTCATCCCACACTGAAAATATCGCCTCGTTAAAGGCCATTTCTTCCTCCAGTAAATCGTTGCAATTATATTGAGTATGGGCATATTGAGCATGGGCAGGTTCATCATCCTCTTGGACCTCAGTTTGCGGCTTAGTCGGCGCCACAATTGCCAACAGATAATGTGCCAGTTTTGCAGGGGCATCAATGGCCGCATCATGGCCGCAATAAGCTAATACAATCAAATCCGTGTGAAAGTGCTGTGCCAAGGCTTTGCTCGATGCCATGCTCACCAAAGCATCACGGTCGCCACAGAGTACACTTATCGGCACTTCCACGGTCAATGGACACTGATATTGAAAAGCCGCCCACAGTTGCCGCCAGGCGTTACGAATAGTTGGCGACGATTGGCGGCGAAATTCACTCCATTCGGCAATTAAACTGCAGTCTCGCCGATGGCGAAAACTGGTTAAACGCACTATCGTCGACTCGATGGGATGTAAGGCTTTACCTCGAGCCCGCAAGAAAAACGCCTTCAATGCATTCAGTGGATTAAATCTTTGATACCAAGCAGATAAATTTGCCGCACTGCTGTTTAGTACAAATACATGCCTTATCTGCCAAGGTCGCTGACGCGCCATTTCCAGCGCTAACATACCGCCCATAGACAAACCGAGAAGGTAAATGGCTTCTCCTTCTTGTACCTGCTCATCCAATTGCTGCCACACTGCATGGGCATAGTCAGCAATCTTAAGCGGACTGGCCTCGGTTGATAGCGTTCCATTGCCCAGCAAGTCAGGAGTCAGTACTCGCAGCCCCTTTTGTCGCAGTCGCTGATCGAAGCCATTCCAGTGGCGTTGATCACGCATTAATCCCCGCAATAACACCCAAGTTGTCATGACTGTGGCTCCCGATACCAATACTGCAGCGCGCACTCAGTAAGTTCAGTCAAGCGTTCAGGCGTTAACTGCTCTAACGATTGGGCGTAGGCCGCTTCCATCATAAATTGCATCAGCACTGTGTGCCTGCGTAAAATTCTGTGGTGACGATGTGTTTTCTGCGGATTGAAAAAACCTGCAAAATTAAATATTTGTCTGGGATTTTTCTTTATCCAAGCCCAGGATCCCATCTCTAATGTCAAAGGCAGAAACGGTACCTGAGCATGGGGATCGGCAACTTGATGTTGGCGATAGAGGTAATCCCAAATATCCCCATGGGTGCGATAAAACTGACTCTGGGGTGCGAGCCTATAATGGCCATGATGAGGATAACTTTGTTCAAACAATTGTTTTAGATGAAGAATATAATTGGCATTTTCGAAGGCGGTACGCGTATGGGCGTAGGGGAACCAAATATGATCACTCAAGCCAAAGCCTGAGTGAGCATCGAGGGAAATTAAACTGGTGCTGCGGCTCAGCAATTGCTGTACATAAGCAACTAAGCCAGTAGTTTCAAGCTCCATTCCCCCCATGCCGCGATACCATGGTAGCCGCGACGATATCCGCTGCCCTCCGACCATAAAAGAGACTTTTTCGCTAGATTCTATCGGGGCGTTACGCATCAAATCCACTTGATTGCCATTGCCCCGCGTTCCCATAAATAAACCAACGGGATTCACCACAGGCACAAAAGCTAGCCGCACGCCCGTTAACATCTGTTGTAGATGTTTATCCCACACCAGCCGCTGCAACAAACTGTTCAGCAATGCCAAGATGACTTGAGAGCCAATACGTTCAACCCCATGCACGCCGCCCACAAAGAGTACTGTCGGACAGGGCTTATCTCCTCCACCCAGTTCAACACTGTAGAGAGGAAAATGTTCATGACGAAATGGAATGTCGGCAAGAATTTGATACTGCAACTTAAGATGATGAGTATCAATGAGTTGTTGCAGCGTATCTAACTCAAAGGGAAGTTTATTCATGTCACCTTAATCAAAAAATGAGAGAGCAACTCATGCCGTTAAGGTCATGCCGTTAAGGTCATGCTAATAGTGAACAAAGACAGAATGATGACAAGCGGAATATCTGATGTAATTTTGAGAGGAATTGGCTGAAAATAGAGGAAAAAATAAGGGGAAAAATTGAGAGCACACTAACCTAAATCATGCATTAGTCTTCACGATACAGTAGCTCTCCGATGATGGTTTCGACATCAATTTGCGCCAAGCCTTGGTCGAAAATATCTCGCCAACGTCGGCCTTCTTCGGTATTACGAAACGCGATATAAAGCTGCTTATTCGCTAAAATTTGGCGGTTGATTTGCAGCTTGTCCGCCAATGGCTGCAAGGGCTTTTGCTTAAGTAAATAGTGCAGCACGTTGACATCGATTACCGCGGCATCAATACGGCCTGCAGCCACTTTCTTAATATTGTGCTCATCTGAAGTCACCGCTTCAGTCGGCTGAACGCCTGTGGAAATCATGCGATCTAAAGCCTGAGTATTCACATAATCTTTCACCACACCTAAGGTATAGCGATTCATATCTTCGACATAATTCCAACTCACAGGATGGGCTTTTTGCTCCACCAGTCCCAAAGGACCGTCGCCAATCGATTTAGAAAAAACAAACTTTTCAGTCTCAAAATAATATTCAGGGAAATAACCCAGATAGTCAGAATTAGGCATACTGGCGAGCTTTACTGCGCGGCTCCATGGGTAAAAATCCACTTCTAATTGGTGCCCCATCACTTTGAGCGCCGCCCGCGCCACAGCAATACTCGCGCCCTGCTCTGCTAACTGCTGCCCCGAATAAGGCGGCCAAAGTAAGGATGTCAGCATTAAGGTATCCGCCTTCACTGTGCTCAATCCCATGGAGGAAAGGCAACACGCAAGGAGCATTGAACGCCATCGAACCATTTGGGACTCCTTAGCCTGCAGAATGGATTGACTACTAAATCATCGACAAATTGAGCTTTAGTTTTTATCTGCCAAGATTTTTTCTCTGGTTTTAGTATAGCCATGAAGCCACTGCGGGGAAGTGAAGTTTTGTTACAATTAGGCTGACGACATAAGCTGCCAATAAATGAGCAAAGGATTAGACTGAAAACTGATATACAGTTAGCACACAACTGATAGTACAGCTGATAGTACAGCTTGATTCGATTAACTCACCATAAGGCCAACTCCTATGCGCAAAGTTACCTTTTTCAATCGCGCGCCGTCCTCCCATGCAAAAGGCGCGATAACTAAAGCGGGGATCACTGTGATTGGTGCAGCTTTAACCTTGCTCGGGCTAGTCTTTTTACTCTTACCCGGCCCAGGTTTACTCTTGATTATCTTAGGATTGGCGCTACTCAGCACACAATATGCGTGGGCAAAGCTGGCGCTACGTCGCAGTCAGCGAAAGTTAACTCAAAGTGCCGCTTGGCTTGATGGCATGACTCGTCGACTCTTACGTTAACTCGTTAACTTGTCGGTTAAACGACATGGGTAGACAGAATAAAATTCAAGCCGCATTGTGCGGCTTGAAAGTCAAAAAAGCAGGCTCGCCAAATCACATCACTTAAGCATTAATATCTTCATATAACTCTTGATACATCAGCTCACGCATTTTGAATTTCTGAATTTTCCCCGTCACTGTCATTGGATACTGATCCACAAACTTGATGTAACGCGGCACCTTAAAGTAGGCAAACTTCTCAGTAAGGAAATGACGAATATCTTCCTCGGTAATCGTCGCGCCAGAGCGGACTTTAATCCAAGCACACACTTCCTCTCCGTATTTATCGCTTTGAACGCCAAAGACCGCCGCATCCTGCACATCTTTATGGGTGTAAAGTTTCTCTTCAATCTCACGGGGATAGATATTCTCGCCACCGCGAATAATCATATCTTTAATGCGACCCACAATTTGCACATAACCTTGCTCATCCATTTGGCCGATATCGCCCGAATGTAGCCAACCCGCACTGTCTATGGTCGCCGCTGTTTTTTCGGGATCGTTCCAATAGCACTGCATTATGCAATATCCCCGACTACAGACTTCACCGGGTTGATTAATTGGTAACACTTCACCAAATTCATCGACAATTTTCACTTCGGTATGGGGCAAAGCACGGCCAACAGTGAGCACCCGTTTCTCAACTGGCGAATCGATTTCAGTAATATGATTGAGCGGACTGCACTCAGTCTGACCATAACCAATTAGTACTTCCTTCATATACATGAGATTTTGTACTCGGCGCATCACTTCTTCTGGGCAAGTTGCCCCCGCCATCACCCCAGTTCGTAAAGAACTCAAATCAAAACGCGTAAATTCAGGATGCTCAAGCTCGGCAATAAACATGGTCGGTACGCCATGTAAAGCGGTGCAACGCTCTTGTTCAACTACTTGCAATGTCGTCAAGGGATCGAAGGATTCGCCGGGGAACACAGCCGCGGCGCCTTTGGCTAAGCAAACTAAACTGCCGAGCACCATGCCAAAGCAATGATATAAGGGCACAGGAATACAGAGTTTATCGTGGCAGGTAAACTTCATCGCCTCTGCGACTAAATAACCATTATTCAAAATGTTATGGTGGGATAAGGTCGCACCTTTTGGGCTGCCCGTCGTGCCAGAGGTAAACTGGATATTGATTGCATCGTACGGGCTTAATGCTTTGCCGATACTCTCGAGTGCCGCCTTATCATCGGCGGTCACATCGACGAGCAAATCATCAAAATTCAGCATGCCGACGGATTTTTCAGCACCCATGCGGATCACAAACTCGAGATCAGGAACGGCCTTCGCCTGTAGTTGACCCGCAGGGCAAGAAGTTAGCTCAGGCGCCAATTCGTATAGCATTTCGAGGTAATTGCTGGATTTAAACTTGTCGGCACAAATTACCGCGCGGCACCCCACGTTACTCAGCCCGTATTGCAACTCTTCAGGCCGATAAGCGGGGTTAATACACACCATGATGGCGCCAATTTTAGCGGTCGCATATTGGGTTAAGCACCATTCAATATTGTTGGGTGACCAAATGCCCACCCTATCACCGGGCTGAATGCCAAGCTTCAATAACCCTGTGGCGAGCGCCTCGATTTGAGCGAGATATTGGCGATAGTTCCAGCGGATATGTTGATGATGTACGACAACGGCTAATTGGTCGGGATAGGTTGCCGCAACCTCATCAAGATATTGACCTATGGTTTTCTCAACGAGTTTCGGTGATCGCACACCATGAAACTCGCTAACGTTGAGCGGACTGATAACTTGGCTTGTTGGAACTGACATTAAGGCCTCCGTGCATTTATTATTATGATTAGCGAGCTCCAAACTAACCAATCCACGGATCATGTCACAAGCAAAAAAGCACTTTATTAGACTAAAGAGTAAGATAATCGATTAAATAACAATCCATTAAAGTGCGAGGTTAGCGGCTGATAAATTCAAGATGAGTACTCGACTTAGGCACATTTAAACTTTGCAAGCGCTCAACAATGGCCAGTAAAATCCCTTGGCGGCGCATATTCTCTAACACGCCAGGGCTAAAGACCTCAAGTCGCGTCATGGCGGTCAGCAGCAACTTGCATTGTGCTATGCTCGCTTCACGAATGTAGGCGGGTTTATCGACTAAGTAACTGTTGTTATACCAATAGTCCCAAGTGAAATTTGCCAATAACCAACCTTGGGTTGTCAGGTCATTAATAAATTCCAGCATCCGCTCATGGCTTAGGATCACATCACCGGCTGTAAAATCCTTAAGATATTTATTGTATAAACCACAGTCGGACGTCATTGTTGAAGTTCCCATAACACACCTCACAGGTTTTGATTGCCACTGCTGCCACAACTTGTATGGCACCAATCACAACCCGAGATCGAATTTGACGCTTTGCCTTAGTATCGAGAATCTGCATAAGGCATACCAAATAAGATTGCAGCCCACAGGCTAAGCCACCTTATCTGAATCGAAACTTAATCAAACTCACAATGCTTGATATGAGTGGCGAACTGGGGTGTTCGACTAAATTAAGATAAACTCAGGGATATTGAAGCGCTTAACGGCCACTATGAATAAAGGAAACAAGATGAACTACTGGCTTATGAAATCGGAACCCGACGAATTCGGCATAGATGATCTTAAGGCTTGCCCGAACCAAACCGAAGCTTGGCATGGGATACGTAACTATCAGGCGCGTAACTTTATGCGCGATGAGATGCAGATTGGCGATCAGGTATTTTTTTACCATTCAAGCTGTAAAATACCCGGTATTGTTGGTATCGCTGAAGTCGTGACAAATGCGTATCCCGACAGCACGGCCTTCGATCCCGAATCTAAGTATTTCGACCCTAAGTCAGATCCGACCAAACCAAGATGGCTACGAGTGGATATCCGCTTTGTCGAAAAATTTAACGATATTATTCCCTTAAGCTTGATTAAAAACCTGCCGCAATTGGCCGACATGTATTTAGTGTCTAAGGGCTCAAGGCTGAGTATCCAACCTGTGACCGCCGAACAATGGCAAGCTGTGCTAATGTTAACCCGTTGAGTTTAAGCATCTCGACTCAGTAACGTTCAGCTAAGGTTCATTTAAGATACACTATCGTCACAGTATTAACTCAATGCCCTTTGGAGCACAGATGAATAAATCAACGTCAGTGGTTATCGCAGGACTAGTGCTCAGCTTAATGGCGCCTATCTCAGTTTTTGCTAAAGATGGCCATGAGCACGAGCACCACAAAAAAGAGAAAGGCTTACCACCTGGATTACAGAAAAAGGTCGACCACGGTGAACGTTTACCACCCGGTTGGCAGAAAAAACTCCATCGTGGTGATGTGCTTGAGCATGATATTTATGACCGCGGCCGTATCATTGTGCCCTTAGACAGAGATGGGATTATTAGCATTCAAGTTGAAGGCGCATTGATCAAACTCGATAATAACAGCCGTAAAATCCTCGATATCGTTAATATCATTACCGAATAGTTACGCATAACATGTGCGAAATGGCTAATCACGGCAGTTTTATTAGCACGCCCAGTTCTTATTAGGGCGTGCCATCATCCCAAATCATGATGCTTTCAAAACCCTATCCCTTGTCTGTACTTCTATTTATCCCACAATTCCTCGCGAGTTAACGACTACAGTTACAATTAAGCAACATACTGATATTTATCATATCTTTACTATCAGACGCTTGGTCACCTATCGGCTGAATGCTAGACTCAGCCAGTGCTAATATGCGTATAAACTTAAATGAAATTTCTTCGGCGGTACTCAAGGTTTTAGCCTGAACAGAAGGCTAAGCCCCTGACATCAAAGCATTTGGTATCAAGCTCTTTGCATAAAGTTATAGCATCGAACCGAATCAGATAAGCGTTATCAAAAGGTACTCACGCAGCTAAAGTAACCAAAGCAGCCAAAGCAGCCAAAGCAGCGACTAAAGCAAAACCTTAACGACACCCATAGCATCCCTATAATAACCGCAGACTAAAGCTGGATTTTGACAATGGAACACACCACATCACTTCAACGGGTTAAGCAGGCGATTATTGCGGGGTTCTGGGCATCACTCGCCAGTATTTCTGTGGGTTTTCTCTTTAAGCTTTGGTTAGCACAATGGGTTGCTAAAGCAGATCTGGCTCTCTATCACACGGTTATCGATATTATCTCACTGTCGCTGATCCTGATGACAGGATTTCGCTCCTCTATGGTGGTGACTTACTCCCAGACCAAGCAAGATGTGGATATCACCAATATATTCCGCTACAGCTTGATAGCTATGGTGCTGCTGACATGGGGCTTAGTCTTGCCCTATATCAAACACAAACTTCACCTTAACGTTGAATATTTTCAATTGGTTGGCATTGTTTTGAGCATGGGGCTCAAGGTGTATTTTACCAATCAAATCGCTATGTACCGGCTATATGCCATCTCCAATCGAGTGACTTGGCTGGAACCGATAGCGCAAGTTACCAGCTTTTTCTTGTGTTTCTATGGGTTAAAACAAACGGCCATTGCCTCACTCTTTTACAGCATGACACTGTCATCGCTCATCGTTGCCTTATATATGTACTTAAAACGGCGCAAAGATATCGCCACGCCGCCCTTAAGTGCGGTGCATTTTGATACGGGTTTACGCAGTTTTATGAAGAAAAGCCTGACAGCGTCCATGGAAGCGGGTGCCAGTATCTTGATGATTTACATCACAGTACTGCTGACCATTGCCTATTTCAGCATAGATGAACTGGGTGATTTCCAAGTAGTGGTGCGGCCGATGATCACTTACCTCACCTTGCTGTTTGTATTCCCCATCTACCGCTTTGTACTACCCGAAGTTGCTGTGTGTGTACGAGAAAAACGCTTTGACGAAGTCCAACAAATTAAGTCATGGCTGACTAAAGTTTCTTTGTGGATCAGCGGTATTTTTTTTGTCGTTATGGTCTTTGCGAGCAAGCCATTAGTCGCTTGGTTATTCCCCGAGCAATACATAAAAGCGGCCCCAGTATTAATGCATTTCTCCATGTTTTTTATATTCATGATGCTCAATGGCTATCAGTTGGCCTATATCAAAGCTCACGGCTACTTTACCCAAAGCCTGCTCATTCGCCTCGCCGGAATCGCAGTGCTAGTGGGTACTTTCTACGCTTATCGCCTATATACCGAGAATGTCGTCGCAGTGATTTTAGCTTTGGGAACAGGCTATTTAATAATGTATCTGATATCGAAACTGGTGGAAAGACGCATTCAGCAAAGCCTTAATAACGGCCAAACACAGCTTTAATAGCAGCGAAATATGCTGAAAATGATGAAGGAAATAACATCTAGCAACTAAAAAGGCATCCCAGAGGATTATCTGGAATGCCTAGAAGAGACAGCGTAATTTGAAAATAGTGCTGTGATTGAATTACATCGATTCAGCTTAGGGCTTAACGCCCGTCGAGCATGCGGCCAAGACCACCAAGCACTGAGCCTTCGCCACGATCACTGCCACCCGCTGATGGGGCATGGGCGATAATGCGATCCGCCATTCGTGAGAACGGTAAACTTTGCAGCCAAACCGTGCCGTGGCCTTTTAAGGTCGCTAAAAATAAGCCTTCGCCGCCAAATACCATAGACTTTAACGAGCCAGCGCGCTCAATGTCGTAATCTATCCCAGGTGTAAATCCAACCAAACAACCGGTATCAACCCTTAAGGTTTCGCCTCGCAGTTCTTTCTTCACTAAGGTGCCGCCCGCATGGATAAAAGTCATGCCATCGCCTTGTAGGCTTTGCAGAATAAACCCTTCGCCACCGAAAAAGCCCGTGCCTAAACGGCGATTAAATTTCATCGTCACCCGTGTACCTAAAGCCGCCGCTAAAAAACTGTCCTTCTGGCAGATAAGCTCGCCGCCATATTCGGCTAAGTCGATCGCAAGGATTGTGCCCGGATAAGGTGCGGCAAAGGCGACTTTGCGCTTTTGGTTGCCTTGATTGGTAAAGTGAGTCATAAAAATGCTCTCACCGCTTAACGCCCGCTTACCCGCGCCCACCAACTTGCCAAAAAAGCCTGACTCAGGTTCAGAACCATCGCCCATTTTGGCCTCAAAGCTAATGTCTTGCTCTAGGTAGTTCATCGCGCCCGCTTCGGCGACCACGGTTTCGTGGGGATCGAGCTCCACTTCAACCAACTGCATACTGTGGCCGATGATTTCATAATCCACTTCATGACAACGTCTAGACATACTGTTCCCCTTAACTGTCAGTTCCTTGTTACTAGCCTTTAGATTGACCGCGATTGACGACTCTTTACTTATCGCGGCTCAATTTCACTGTTAATCTAGAGCTTAATTTATGCCCTAACTTATGCCTTAACTTATGCCTTAATTTTGACCTAAATCTAAGCTAAGTCTGAATCTAGGACTTATTCTAAGTCTCAATCTAAGCTAAGCCTGAATCGAAACCTTAATCAAACCTCGGCATTAATCTATGACATAAAATGTCAAAATGCGATTATTTTATGCGGTAACTTGTATCAAAAGATCACAAACGGCGACTTATCAACCTAAACCCACGCCATTAAACTGCTCAGCCTTAGCAAACTCCTCTAATATCAACTCGGTAAAAAGTTGTCCTGCACGGCCTAATGGCCGCTCTAAGGTCGAGACGAGCTGTGGAATAAAGGTAAAACGGCTGCCACCGACAAAGTCGATTTCAACTAACTCCCCTTTCGCCAACTCTTCTTGCACGAGAAAATCTGGCAACCAGCCAAAACCTAAGCCTTTTAACAAGGCGTTCTTTTTCATGATAAAGCCTGAAAGATAAAACACTTTATCGCCGCCAAATTGCATTTCATCGCGGTAACTTTTATTGGGCGAAGAGTCTTCGATAGTCAATTCCACGTGTTGCTGCAGTTCAGACAAACTAATTTCGCGAATAAAAGACAAAGGATGCGAAGCACTTGCCACCAGCACACTGGTGATGGCAGGCAAAGGTTGCGGATGATAATAGGGGCCAGTGCGATAATCTTTCACTAACATCAAGTCGGCATTATCCCGCTCGAATCTATGTTGTACGCCGCCTAAAAATTCCATATTGAGCTGAATTTTAGTGGGGATTTGATGTTCAGCCATACGCTTTAAAGCCGTCATAATTGGCTCCATCGGCAAGGCTCCATCTATCACTAGCTCTAACTTTGGCTCCCAACCTTCACTAAAACGGCTGGCAAGATGTTCAATGTTTGCAAGGTGTTGCAACAATCTTCGCCCCTCGGCCAAAATCACCCGGCCCTCTTGCGTCAGCTCAGCACGATATTGCTCACGGCTAAAAAGCTGCACGCCTAAGTGCTCTTCTAGCTTTTTAACTTGATAACTCACCGCCGATTGCGCCTTGTGTAACCGCTCCGCCGCCTTGGCAAAACTGCCCTCTTCCACCAACACTTGCAGCACATTAAAAGCATCAATATCGATGCGCATGGTCACTCCTTGGCTCTTATGAACATGTCACGGAAACACTACGATTCGTAAAGATTAGAATACCATCTAATTTTTAGATTGAGATAACGGATTTATTATTCTTTTTTTTGTTCATTCAAGCAACTAAATTGATAACAAGATCACACTAATGCAACTTGCAGCATAACGACCAGCGATGTAGGTAATCCTGCAACGCAATATTGAAGGAATAACCATGCCATTTTATGTGAAACAAGGCCAGATCCCCCATAAGCGCCATATCGCATTTGAAAAGGAAAACGGCGAGCTTTACCGTGAAGAGTTGTTCTCAACCCATGGTTTTTCCAATATTTATTCCAATAAATATCACCACAACATGCCAACCAAAGCGTTGGAAGTAGCACCTTACAGCCTAGGCCACGGTGCCAATTGGGAAGACTCGCTGGTCCAAAACTATAAACTCGATTCCCGCGATGCCGACCGTGACGGTAATTTTTTCAGCGCCCGTAACAAGATTTTTTATAACAATGACTTAGCACTTTATACCACCAAAGTCACCGCCGATACCGACGAGTTTTACCGTAACGCCTATGCCGATGAGGTGGTTTTTGTCCACGAAGGTGAAGGCACACTCTACAGCGAGTACGGCACGATTAAGGTCCAAAAGTGGGACTATTTAGTGATCCCACGCGGCACGACTTATCAACTTAAATTCAACGATTACAGCAATGTGCGACTGTTCGTTATCGAGTCATTCTCTATGGTGGAAGTGCCTAAGCATTTCCGTAACGAGTATGGTCAGCTATTAGAATCGGCACCTTATTGCGAGCGCGATTTACGCGTACCTACATTGCAAGATGCTGTGGTTGAGCGCGGCGCCTTCCCCTTAGTGTGTAAGTTTGGCGATAAGTACCAACTCACCACGCTCGAATGGCATCCCTTTGATTTAGTGGGTTGGGATGGCTGTGTTTACCCTTGGGCATTCAACATTACTGAATACGCGCCAAAGGTGGGCAAAATCCATCTGCCGCCTTCTGATCACTTAGTCTTTACCGCCCATAACTTCGTGATTTGTAACTTCGTGCCGCGCCCCTACGATTTCCACCCGAAATCGATTCCAGCGCCTTATTACCACAACAACATCGATAGCGACGAAGTTTTGTATTACGTCGATGGCGACTTTATGAGCCGCACGGGCATTGAAGCGGGTTACATGACCCTACATCAAAAAGGCGTGGCCCACGGCCCACAACCGGGCCGCACTGAAGCCTCAATTGGCAAAAAAGAAACCTATGAATACGCAGTGATGGTGGACACCTTCGCCCCACTGAAATTAACCGAACATGTACAAAATTGCATGAGCAAAGACTACAACCGCTCTTGGCTAGAAGACTAGCCCTAAGCCACCAGCGCACCAAAAAGGTTGCGTATCCCAAGGTAATAAAAGGGATAAAGAGTGTCGGCGGTTGAACTAAAATAATGAGGAAAACATCATGGCAAGCGAACTAAATCCACTGGGCTTATTAGGTATCGAATTCACTGAATTCGCCAGCCCTGATACTGATTTTATGCACAAAGTCTTTATAGACTTTGGTTTTTCACTGCTGAAAAAAGCCAAGAACAAAGACATCCTGTACTACAAACAGAATGACATTAACTTTTTGCTCAACACTGAGCGCGAAGGTTTCTCAGCTAAATTTGCTAAATCCCACGGCCCAGCCATTTGTTCTATGGGCTGGCGGGTAGAAGATGCCGGCTTTGCCTATCGCGTTGCCGTTGAACGTGGTGCAAAACCCGCCGATGATGCCAATAAAGATCTGCCTTATCCTGCGATTTACGGCATTGGCGACAGCTTGATTTATTTCATCGACACCTTTGGCGCAGATAACAATATCTATGCCGCTGATTTTGAAGACTTAGACGAGCAAGTGATCACCCAAGAGAAAGGCTTTATCGAAGTCGATCACTTAACCAACAACGTCTACAAAGGCACAATGGAACATTGGGCTAACTTCTATAAAAACATTTTTGGTTTTACTGAAGTGCGCTACTTTGACATCAGCGGCGTACAAACTGCGCTAGTGTCCTACGCCCTGCGTTCGCCCGATGGCAGCTTCTGTATCCCGATCAACGAAGGTAAAGGCAGCGATAAGAACCAAATCGATGAATACCTGAAGGAATACAATGGCCCAGGTGTGCAGCATTTAGCCTTTAGAAGTCGCGATATCGTAAAATCTCTGGATGCGATGGAAGGCAGTTCAATCCAATGCCTAGACATCATCCCTGAATACTACGACACCATATTTGAGAAGTTGCCTCAAGTGACTGAGAATCGTGAGCGCATCAAACATCACCAAATTTTGGTGGATGGCGATGAATCCGGTTATTTACTGCAAATTTTCACTAAAAACCTGTTCGGACCGATTTTTATCGAAATCATCCAACGCAAAAATAACTTAGGTTTTGGCGAAGGCAACTTTACTGCCCTGTTTGAATCAATTGAACGGGACCAAATGCGCCGCGGCGTACTGTAAGCTTTTATCCCCCATAAAAAACGGTACGCACTGCGTACCGTTTTTGTTTCTACGACAATCTAAATCATCATCTAAATCAGCATTGACGCCAATCACACGGCATCGACCTTCCTGCGTTATTCCACATTGATGGGTTTGATAACCTTACAAGGGTTGCCAGCCGCCACACAGTTCGCCGGGGGACCAAACATCACGTTATCGCCAATCGAGACTGAGCAAACATCCAATATGGTTAGATTATGATTAGCGTAAAATTGTTTACCAATATGAATGTTATAACCGTAGTCACAAAAGAAATTGGGCTCAATATGGGCGCAGTGTTGAATATCGAGCAGACCACGAAGGTGATCCATACGGGCATCAAGCAAAGTCGGTTCGGCCAGATTAAATTGATGGCAAACGGATTTCGCCCGCATCCGCTCAGCCAATAACTCATCATCCCAAGCCTTATAGGGCTGGCCCGCCAACATTTTTTGTTTCTCAGTCATCGTATTGTCAACATTCCGTCCATGATGACCTAACCCTAACAATCGATTGATGAAAGTTCAAGAACTGCCTTATATGCTCTTGAATGAACGACCCATCTTGCTGACAGAACATTTAGCTAACAGCCAATGTGAGTCACATTCAAGCATTCAATCTCAATCGAGACAAAGGTCATTACCTTTGTTCGTCATCACAATAGAGTTCTGCAAATAAATACACTAGACACAAACTGTTAAGCGGCATGACAGGATTTGTCCAAATCATCCGGCTGTGACGCCCTGCTTCACCGAAGATTTCAAGCAATAAATCCGAAGCCCCATCGAGTGCTTTAGGATGTTCAAAGCAAGATTGATGCACATTCAGCACCCCTTCCAAGCGGTAAATTTGTTTTATCCGCGAAAGCTCACCGCAAGCCTGTTTCAATTGGGCAATGGCATTTAGGGTCGCAAGACGACAGGCAGCGTAGCCTTCGCTCACAGTATGATCGGCGCCCAATTGTCCTTGATACTGAAGCTCGCCCTCTAAATAGGGAAACTGCCCCGAAGTCATTAACTGACTGCCGACAATTGAATAGGGTTCATAATTCCCAAGAGCCGCAGCAACCTCAGGTAGTTCAAGCCCAGCCGCTACTAGCCGCGATTCAGGTGTGATCATCATAATGTCACCTCCTGAGATGAGGCATTCACAGGATTAAGCTGCGGGGCTAGCCAGGTTGTCAAATGCTGAGGATTGACGGTCAGCCAGTTCGCAGCGGCCTCATCTTCCGTCATTCCTTGTCGATTCACCGCATAATCGAGTTCTGCAACCATTTGATTCGATAAGACTATATTATCAAGCACCTGAATTTGTGCGGGCGAGAAATTAACCACTAACTCGCGTTCACGGGCGAGCAATACCGCTTTATCTTTTCCCCCGAGTAAACCTTTGGGGTCCTGAAGATCGCGAATACCGTATTGATGGTGTAAAAATTGTGGATGCCACAAAGGAACGATCACCCAATCGTTTACCGCTACGGCAGACTCAAAAGCGGCGACACAGTCGGCCTGAGTGCCAGTTCTAAATTGATAACCCGCCGCCGTTAATCCATATTGCGTCATGATATTTTTAGAAAATCGCGTGATCCCCGCCCCCTCACCAATCCCTTGAATGATGGGCCGCATACGTTGCTGCACGTCAGGCTTGAGTAAATCCTCAATGCTCGACACTTGCTCAGCAGGCACATAATCGGGTACGCCCCAGAGCGCATAGGGCTCATAATGTAGCCCGAGTTGCCGCGTAGCAACTCGCTCTTCGACACCTTGTCGATAAATCCCATGGCTATGGGGCAGCCATGCTGAACACAGCATATCCACTTTACCTTCACCTAGCTGCTCAAAATTAGCCTCGTGCAATGCATAGCTTCGTTGCACCTCTTTGCCCATAATCCCTATCACATGGGCCACCACAGCGGCGGTGACTCGATGAAAACTTAAGTCCGTCACTCCCATGCGAATCATCGGCTTACCCTGTGAGCTCTCCATATTTGTACTCTTATTCAATGAATTCATACCTATCGCACCTCGAGGAAATAATGCCAATGATGCCAAACTGCCCAATCCCAGCGTTTGCAATAATTGCCTTCTGAAGACATTAATCTCCGCCATGTTCAGGCTCCTTGGTGTCTGAAATAGCGAGCCTATCCATCACAATTCCAACGATGGCGTTGTCCTTTGCATAGGGGAATATCATCTCTACTTTGATGCCATTCGGATCTTCAAGAAACAACTGATGCTCACCAATTTCAGGCACAATTCGTTCCTGAAAAATCATCCTCTGCTGGCATAAATGCTGCTGCATCTGGTGTAAATCCGTGCCACGAAACGACAAATGGTCAACACGTCCCGAGCCATAAATATTTCTGCTTTCCCCTAAGTAGGCATCTAGCGCTTGATCGCCCGCTTCCACCAAATGCAAAATGGGCTTATTTGAGGCATAGAGCCAATGTCCAGGAAAACCAAACTGTGGCCGCCAACCTAATTTCAATCCAAGGATAACTTGATAAAACAACAGCGTTTCAACCAGTTTGGGCGTTCTGATGGTAAAGTGATCCAATCCGATAATGTTCATATTGTCATCCTCTGGATGTCGTGACTCAGTGACTCGGTATAACCAAGTGCGAATCCAAACCGTTTTAATCCGCAAAAATCGTGGGAATAAATTCAGTTAAGATAAGCACTTGACGTAAGGTTATAAGATTAATGGTTAAGGTTAATTACCACGAACGCCCGCCGCTAACGGCTTAAAACGGAAAATATAATAAGGTGGACTGTTTTCAGCTTTGCCATTATTTAATGGTGCCGATAACGGTAATTGCGCAGCCCCAGAGTACAAGTAACCTTGCTTGCCATAACTCACACCGTCGGGCCAAACCATACGTTCATCATGGACATAAGTGCGATACTGGCGAGAATCTGCAGGGATCACACCAATGGCCCGCTCTCCCACTTCTGTTAGATACAAATTATTCGCTTCATCAATACTTAAGCCACCGTTGTCGGGCTTATCGGCATAAGCCTCCACTTTGGCAGAGAGTGCCGCAGGCGTTAACGAAGGATTGATGAGATCTGTCATCCGCACACGGTAAACTTTGTCTTTATTCATCGGGGCAAAGTAGAGCCATGTTTGGGTTTTATCTAAAGCAATACCATCGGCACCCACATAGACTTCAATCTGCTTTCTATCTTTTGAGTCTTTATCGATAATCAGTGGCCGCTGTAAGTCTGGCATCACACTGTTATCACCCTGTAATAGGCGCCGACTTTTCCCTGTATTTAAGTCCACAACCACCAACGCAGCCTTTTCACCAATGGGACCCGTGCCAATCCCCTCATCGGCAATCACAATCGCTTGGTGTCGAGATGAGATAACAAAGTCATTATGTTGTGACTCAGGAATAGAGACTGGCGCGGGCAAATGAATAATGCGATCTAATTGGTTTTTCTTGGTATCCCACGCCACTAATTTAGGCTCAATACGTGGCGCCTGCTGGCCAGAGTCTAATAGCCAAACTCTGTCTTGATCGTCGGTTCGCAGCCCCAACACCCAATTAAGGCAAGTGTCAGGTTCTTTCGCTTTGCCCTGCGGATCATGGCATTGCTGCCAATCCGAATTAGGGAATGGCTTAGTACTACCATCCGCTAAAAGCTCTGCCACCTTAATGTTAGGTTGATAGAAAGGGTGATAACTGAAAATCAATCGATCATCTGATGTGAAAGTAATACCGCCCACAGCCCCATCAAGTTCGGCAAAGACTTCCATTTTTGCCAGCGGCTCAGTCTGTGTCGCCCATGAGTGAGAACACAACAAACTGCTTGTCAGTAGAGTAAAAGCCTTTGATAACATTAGGTATGTAATGCGCTTAGATAATATGGTCATTTTCATTCCTCCTAACGTGGGCCAGCTAAAAGCGTTAAACTTGCTTCGCCTAATCTATGCTGCCAAAGATAGAATCCCACCAAAGCGGGTGTTGATCCCTTGTCTATCGGCAACTGCGCCACATCCAAAGCATGCACTGTCCATACATAACTGTGTTCACGTCCCTCTGCTGGACAAGGTCCAAAGAATCCAGGTTTACCTAAATCGGTATTAGCTTCAATGGCACCACTGGGTAGCACTCCGCCATTCACACCACCTGCGAGAGTCGACACCTGTGCCGGAATGTCATACACAACACGGTGCCAAAAACCACTGCCAGTCGGCGCATCTTTGTCATATAAAGTGACAGCAAAGCTCTTGGTACCGGCAGGTACATTTTGCCAAGTTAAACGCGGCGCAATATTTTCGCCCGAACAACCAAATTGATTCCAATAATACTCAGGAGGGAAGCTTGAATTATCGGCAAGATTACTTTGTAAACTAAACACTTTGGTACTGTTGTCAGCCATAACGTTATTAATGCTGGCAGCCAAAACAACACTCAGTAAGAAGGTATATTTACTTGCGGATAGAGATGATTTGATCATATACAGAATCCATTATTAAACTGTTCTATAACAGTTATTGATAATTAATTTAAGAATGGGGTTAGCATATCAATCAAATAAATATTGATAAGTCGTGTCTCGCTGATATGAGTTTCAAAAATTATTAGATAATCTAAACATGCTTCAGCGTTATTTTTCGATTATAGTGTTGGCAGCACGAGTGAATGAATAACTGTAAGCCGCAAGATAACGATAATTAAGCGAGTAACCTAATGACCGAACAAGAATGCGCTATGACTCAGGCAAACTATCAGCCTTGGTTCCCCGCAGAAAGAAAGCTTAAACCCCATCCTGATTTGAGCTGCAGATTAGAGGGGTTATCCTTGACCTTACAGTGGCAAGAGCCTGATGACAGTGCGTTCTCGATGGAAATTCACTTCCCAACGATCGCAGGAATTCTGGTGATTGATGAATCAAGTTATCAAACTTTTTCAAATAGCATCCATGTTAATCTGAATGATGATTTAGGCAGTAATATCAATAATGAAAAAATCAATACGCCATTCCCTATCGATACCGATTTAAATATGACAAACCCATCCAGGTCCGATTATTTTTCTTTTCCTTGGCCAATATGGAAGTCGGTAAAAAATGCACGTCGTCCTTATTATGGCGAATTAGGCGAACATATTTACCAGAGTCTATACAGTTATTATATTGTGGGTGCCGATAGCGTGTATTTGATCGATACTGAAACAAAACCTGAAATCAAAATCTTATCTTGTTAGCAGCAGGATGACTCTGCACATAATTCACGCCATTGCACTAACCGCTCACACCCCAAATGGGTAACCGACAAAAAATATCGTTCGCTAACACAACCGATTACATTTATGTGTTGTCAGGCCAAAACAAGCGCATTGGCTAAACCCGCGGTTTTCATTACACTATCAGCCTTCCTATCTTCACCCAAGAATGACCAAACCATGCCAGATTTTGCTTTACTTGCAGTGTTTATCCCGACCTTCTTCTTTGTTTCTATCACGCCGGGCATGTGCATGACGCTCGCCATGACACTGGGCATGAGCATAGGTGTGCGCCGCACCCTGTGGATGATGCTGGGTGAACTGGTAGGCGTAGCGTTAGTGGCGACCGCAGCCGTGATGGGCGTTGCCAGTATCATGCTCAACTATCCCGAAGTCTTTCAAATTTTTAAATGGGTTGGCGGAATTTATTTAGGCTTTATCGGCGTACAGATGTGGCGCGCCCGCGGCAAGATGGCCATGCTAAGCGATGACGACACTAACCCCAGAGCCAGCAATGTTACCTTGATCTCCCAAGGCTTTATTACCGCCATTGCCAATCCTAAAGGTTGGGCATTTATGGTGTCGCTACTGCCGCCTTTTATCAATGCCGAGCGCGAAGTTGCGCCGCAGCTGCTCGCACTGCTGAGCATTATCATGGTGACCGAGTTTACCTCTATGCTCGCCTACGCCAGCGGCGGTAAAAGCCTGCGTATTTTCCTAAGCCGCGGCGATAATATTCGCTGGTTAAACCGCATTGCAGGCAGCCTGATGATAGGCGTGGGCGTGTGGTTAGCCATGAGCTAACATTCATAGCCAACATTCATAGCTAACCATTTGAATTAACAGCTTAGATAGAACTGCTTAGGTTGTACTACATAGGTTGAACATGAACGACATAAATGAGAGCCCAATAAGGTCCCGTTAACTCGGTCTTTTATTCGGGCTCTTTTTTGTAGGGCAAAACAGCTCGCATCTGCGCCATATATTGCTGCATTTGCTGTGCTTCTTGCTCAACAAAATCGGCAATCGCCGCCCTAAATCCTAAGTGGGCAATATTATGGTAGGAATACATTTCAACAGGTTCAAAGCCGCGCAGCACCTTATGCTCACCCTGTGCGCCCGCATCAAACATCTGGAACCCATGTTCAATACAGTATTGAATACCTTGGTAATAACAGGCCTCAAAATGCAAGCCGTCGAGCTCAACCGTTGTACCCCAATAACGGCCATATAAGCATTTCTGCCCTTGAGTATTCTCGCCTTTGAGATACAAGGCGCCTGCTATCATCTCGCCCTTGGCATCTTCGACCACCAACAGTAAGACTTGCGCAGCGAGTTGTGCCCCCAACTGCTGAAAAAACACGGGCGTTAAATAGCCGCGATGACCGGAGCGCTTAAGGTAAGTTAATTGATAACATTGGATAAACGTCTGCCATTGTGAAACGGTAATATGTTCACCTTCGACAAAGTGAAACTTAAGATTAAATGGCTGTAACTGCGCCCGCTCCTTCAAGATATTCTTACGTTTGCGCGAACTAAAGCCCGCCAGAAAATCATCAAAGTCGCGATAACCGCGATTATGCCAATGGAACTGCGTGCCTAAGCGTTTTAACAGCGGATTGGGCGAGCCTTCAAATAACGGTGTTTGGCTTGGGGTAACAAACAGGCTATGCCATGAAGAAATTGGGCTGTCGCCCAGCTCTTTAACGCTTTGCACTGACCCATCAAGATCAGATTTATCAACAATGGGCTGATCGTCAATGGACTGATCAAGCTCTGACTCATCAAAAACCGAATCACCTTTCTCTAACGCACAAGGCTCTGACGCAAACAGCTCTGATGTTAGCCGGCGATTCAATGTCAGCAGCAGTAATTGCGCCACGCGCAGTTGCTCAACGCTATCGAATGCAGGATGAATGCCCATCCTTCTCCCTTGCACTGGGGTAAAAGGAATCGCATTCACCCATTTAGGATAATAATCGAGTCCATGGCGCTCATAGGCCTGCGCCCACGCCCAATCGAACACATACTCGCCGTAGGAGTGAGACTTTTGATACAAGGGCATCACCGCCACCAGCGATAATGGATTGAAGTGCTTAGCCGCTTGCTGGCTTATTAGCGCCCCTGCAGCCAAAGGCGACAGGCTTTTATCGGTGCTTACGACATCACTTAATGTGTCACCCACATCAAACACGCATAAATGCCGCGGCGTCCAACCCGTTGCAGCGCAGGCCGAATGGCTTTGCTCTAGCGCTAACAAAAATTCATGGCGACAGAAGGGATTCGCCTCCCCCATAACGGCATTCCACGCACTGGCCGAAATGTCCGACATTGAGCTCGCAAAGGCCAAGATAAGCTGTCTCATTGGGTAAATTCTCGTCCTTTACGGATCTTAACTAATATACAAGGTTGCAATTAAGCCTAATTCTCGGCACATTGCATAGCCATAATGAAAATAAATTCAGGATTGAGTATGCGTCCAACAAGACCTTTTAGACCTCTTATTCTCGCCATTGCCATGGCGCTTCCCCTACTATCATCACCCAGTCTGCTTGCCGAAGAATCGTCAATTTTCAGCCAGATGGCCACAGCACAACCTGTGTGGGCCAAGCATGGCATGGTTGCCAGCCAAGAAACACTCGCCAGTCGCACCGGCGTTGAGATCCTAAAACAAGGCGGCAATGCCGTTGATGCGGCCGTGGCCGTGGCCTTCAGTTTGGCAGTCACCTTACCACGTGCCGGCAATATCGGTGGCGGCGGTTTTATGCTGGTGCATATTGCTAAAGAAAACAAAACCATCGCAATCGATTACCGTGAAATGGCGCCATCTAAAGCCAAAAAAGACATTTTCCACGATGAGAATGGCGATGCAGTTGAGAAGCTGAGCCGCGAACACGGCCTTGCTGTAGGTGTCCCAGGTACAGTGATGGGCATGAGCTTAGCCCTCGAAAAATATGGCACTATGACACTCGCCCAAGTCACTGCTCCCGCAATTAAAATGGCGCAGGAAGGCATTAGCGTGACGCCAGATCTTGCCCAATCCCTTGCAGGTCTAAAACGTCGCATGTCCCAATGGCCAACCACGGCAGCTATCTTCTATAAAGCCGATGGCAGCGATTATCAAGTTGATGATATTCTTAAACAACCTGAGCTTGCCCATTCATTAAGTCTGATCGCTGAAAAAGGCACCAAAGGATTCTACGAAGGTGAAACCGCCACTAAGCTCATCAATGCGGTGAAGGATGCTGGCGGCATTATGACTTTAGACGACCTTAAAAATTATAAGGTTGTAGAACGCGAACCCGTGCGCGGCGAATACCGTGGCTACGAGGTTGTATCTATGCCACCACCATCATCGGGCGGCGTGCACATCATCGAAATGCTTAATGTGCTGCAGCAATTCCCGATTGATAAACTCGGCCACAATACGGCGCAGACGATTCATTTGATGGCAGAAACCATGAAGCATGCCTATAGCGATCGCAGCGAATACTTAGGCGACCCCGACTTTTATAAGGTGCCCGTCAAAGCCTTAACCAGTAAGGACTATGCCCAAAAAATCGCCAGCCAAATTGCGATGAATAAAACAACGCCAAGCGCCGAAATTAAGCCAGGTAAACTCGCGCCCTATGAGAGCGACCAAACCACTCACTTCTCGGTAGTGGATAAATGGGGCAATGCGGTTTCAAACACTTACACCTTAAACTTCAGCTACGGCTCAGGTTTAGTGGCCAAGGGAACTGGCATTTTGCTCAATAACGAGATGGATGATTTCTCGGCCAAACCCGGCGTGCCAAACGGCTACGGTTTAGTTGGCGGTGATGCCAATGCGGTCGAAGGTAATAAGCGCCCATTGAGCTCCATGAGCCCAACAATAGTGATGAAGGATGGCAAACCCTTCCTCGTCACTGGCAGCCCAGGCGGCTCACGCATTATCACCACCACACTGCAGATCATCATGAATGTGATCGACCATGGATTAAACATCGCCGAAGCCAGTAATGCAGCGCGGGTACACCATCAATGGCTGCCCGATGAGCTACGAGTAGAATCCAGCTTAAACCGCGATACCATTTCCCTGCTCGAAGCCAAAGGCCACAAAGTGAAAGTACAGTCCGCTATGGGCAGCACACAATCAATCATGGTGACTGAACAAGGGATTTTTGGCGCGTCTGACCCTCGTCACTCAGGTAGCGAAGCCATCGGCTACTAGCATCTCCATGATGCCAATGTTACTGAAATAGATGAGTGTAAAGAGATGAGTGAGAGAGATAGGTAAATGAGATAAAAGGATTTATGACTTATTCGAACTAGATCATAAACTCTGAGTAAAGCTCGTACTTCCGCTCAACGAATACAAACTCGCAATCAAAAAGCCCTACTATACATCACTGCGTAGCAGGGCTTTTTATTGTGTGGAAAAGTTATTATGCTGATTTGCATTGTTTTTACTTTAGTGACGCTCCAACTGAGTCATGAAATATCATACTAAACGCAACTCACTTCAGGACAAAACATGTAGGTAAATTCAGTTATTGGGATATTAGTGTTGGCTGGTATCCACTCATATAGGCTTGCCATGGCATTCGCTCGTCGACTCGCAGCCAGTCCGTCCGTGGATGCTCGACCGCCCCGTCCATGGGGCGGACGGTCGTCTCGCTAATCACCATGGCACACCTTTTTGGCATCAGTGTAATCTGCCTGTATGAAGGTGATACCCTGAACGCTTTTGGACAAAAGCGTGTTAGATTCTCAACTCTAATTTTTGAGTATCGCATTAAAATTTCTATGGGTAACCTTTTGCTAAAAACGCAATAAAATAGCTAGCAAAAAATTAGCGAG
>NZ_VXCT01000042.1:0-44462 GCF_052850535.1 Shewanella sp. 1180_01 | reverse complement strand
GCGGATAAGCCCTTGCCATTCGCTAGTAGTTAACGTTTAATAACAGCATGTTATTGAACGGTGACCTTCCTACAGAGGACTTTCACCTCATTAGTTCATGCCCATGCTGGGCGTACACAAGTAAAGGCATTGGACGCGATAAGCCGCGCCCATGCTTTAGGCGTTAACCCATAGAAATTTTTATCCGAAACTGACGAGTTAGAGTTAAGGCTTTAACTCGGAAATGTCCAAAAATGAGTTATCTTGAGTATGAAACTTTAATACTCAATTGCTGTTCTATTTATGCACCTAAGCGCAGATGAGTATGATGCTTTATTTTTCCACGTATTCAATCGGGCGCTGTAGAATCAAGCAAATGTGACGATTCAATATCGAACTTTATTTTTCTCCCACCATTGAGCTTGTTGCACTGTTCAAAAGGCTGTGGTTAAAGCGAGTGCTTAAGATTACTACGGTGAGATCTGGTAAATTTTTGATTTCGCTTCATCGGTCACAAGATAAATCAACCCATCAGGCCCTTGCACGACTGAGCGTAATCTTTGCCCCAATTCATTTTTTAGCAGCCGTTCTTCTTTAATAATCTTGTCGCCATCAAGCACTAAACGCACCAATGTTTTTTCCTTTAGGCTGGCGAGTAAAATATTATTTTTCCACTGCGGAAATTTGTCACCTGTGTAAAATATAAAGCCCGCGGTGGCAATTGAGGGAACCCATTTGTAGACGGGTTGCTCCATTCCAGCTTTGTGGGTGCCTTCGCCGATTTTGCCGCCACCGTAATTCTCACCATAGGTAATCACAGGCCAGCCATAGTTTTTGCCCGCCTCATCAATATTGAGTTCATCGCCGCCCTGCGGTCCATGCTCGCCAGTCCATAATACTTTGCTGGTGGGATTAATGGCCGCGCCTTGCATATTGCGATGACCAATAGACCAAATCTCGGGTAAAGCGCCCGCTGTATTGATGAAGGGGTTATCCTTAGGCACTGAGCCATCGGCATTAATCCGCAGCACTTTGCCTAAATGATTGTCTAATGTTTGGGCGCTATCTTTTTCGCTGTAACGATCGCCAAGTGTGATAAATAAAGTGCCGTCAGGCGCCCACACCAAACGAGATCCAAAATGGTGGCCGCTGTTGATTTTGGGTTGCTGACTAAAAACGCGGCTGAGATTTTCAAGCTTGTTGCCATTAAGCGTGGCAAAGCTCACCGCAGTGCTATTGAGTTCACTTGCATCACCTTCAGCGGGTTCTGAATAACTGAAATAGATTTTTTTGCTGCTGGCAAAATCTGGTGCAAGCACCACATCGAGTAAACCACCTTGTCCCTTGGCATATAGTGGTGGCAAACCCGTTAAGGGTTGGCCCACTTTGCCTGCGGCGCTGACAATGCGCATTCTGCCGGCGCGTTCAGTCACGAGCATGCTGCCGTCGGCTAAAAATGCCATACCCCAGACATTCTCTAACCCTTGGGCTATGGTTTTTACCTGAATATTACCCGCTTCCGTTTTGACGCTAATGGTCGCTGCGCTAGTATTTTGCGCGTAAATAGCGGGTGAGCTTGCAACAAGACACAGGGCAAGACTTAAGGTACTGAGCTTCAAGGCCTTTAGCTTCAAGCTGCATAGTTTCTTCAAGCTGCATAGTTTAAAGGTGATCCGTTTCATCGCTATCCTTAGTCACAGTGCTTTCCTAAATGATGGCTCAGAGTAACAAGCCAGTAACCTAAGGGCAATTTATCGATGTGACCTTGTATCGAAACTGACAGTCTTGTTCCCTTGGGTCCAAGAACTGCGCGTTGGCTAATGTATTAAAAGGCTAACGTATTAAAGAACTAGCGTATTAAAAACCTAATGTATGAAAAGTTTAGCTTAACGCATGAAAAGCCTAGCGCATGAAAAAGCCTAAGGCCATTGCCAAACCGACAATCACAATAAAACCACGCAGCAAGGGCTGTGAAATACGATAGGCCAGCGCCGCGCCCACATAGCCACCAATAATCGCCATCACAGCAAGCAGCAACAGATATTGCCCATCGATAACATTGCCCGCGGCATAAACCACAACGGCGATTGCGGTGAGTAGGGCAGAAATCAGATTTTTAAGACCGTTCATTCCGTGTAGATTGGTCTGCCCCATCAGCCCAAAGCTCGCGAGTAGTATAATGCCTAAGCCACCATTAAAATAACCGCCATAGATACACACAGCCGACAGCATTATCAGTGCTGTCATCCGACTTAACATTGGCGTTGAGGTGTTTTCGCCTTGCTCAGCAATTCTTCGTTTGAGCAACCAAGGGCCAATGATAAAGGCCGCGGTGGCCAGTAAAATCAGCCAAGGGATCAGTTTTGCGAAGACTTGCTCGCTGGTGGTCAGCAAAATACCCGCGCCAATACTGCCGCCGATAAGGGCAATCAAGATCAGATGCTTAAGACTAAGACTCGCCGGATATTCTATATCTTTTCTAAAACGCCAAGCACTGGCGATATAACCGGGTAACAGCGCGGCTGTCCCCGTTGCATTCGCCGCAATCGGTGGAACCCCGACAAACACTAACGCCAAAAGAGTAATAAAACTGCCACCACCGGCAACCGCATTGAGCATGCCGCCTAAAAAGCCAGCGAGTGCAATAATAAGCCAGTCCATAGATACCGCTCCTTTGGACAATGAGAGAGTTAAACAGAGAGTTTATTTGAGTGCTAAGAATGAGTCTGTTCTCGTGAGTCAATCTAAGTACGTCACCCTAACAGGATGATTTAGATATCCCAAATGCCAGACATAAAAATAACTGAAGCTATGGCTTCACTTTGCTCGGTAAAGACATCTTCTCCCCAACAGTTTTGCCCACGTTCTTGATAGTAAACTTCAAAGGTACTGAGCATAGGTGTTCGAATGCAATACCAACCATCGAAGGTATTCTTGGCAAAATGCACCCAATGCTGCGCATCGGCAGTTTGGATTTGCTGAACGAGTAATTCATTTTGTGACAGCAAAGCCGCAAGTTCACTCTGGGTAGTGATCTGGTGCTCGGCTTTTACTGCCCCGAGAAGATTTTTCAGTCTAATCACGCAGTCCCTTGCTTCTTGCTGCGAACCTAAACCACTTGCTAGCGAATTGCAGCTGCTATTGATGATTGGATCAGCGTCTCATAAATATCAGCTTGGCCTGCAGGAATAAGCTGCCTGTGTATTTCGCGGCGTTTTGCACTGTCGAATAAGCGCTCAGCGACCCAGCCGGTTAAATAGAGTGAGGACAGGCAGCCACCCGCGGTGGCAATATTGCCATTGATAACCAGAGCACAGTCTTCTACATCCACGCCCATGGCCACTAATGCGGGTTTTGCATCGGGGTGAGTCGTTGCCGAGATATTGTCGAGTAAGCCTAATTTGGCAAAGAAGAATGACCCCGCGCAGATACTGCCAAGCAATTGCCGTGTGGGATCTAATTTAAGGGCAGACATAAACTCAGTATCTTCGAGCGCGGCTGGCACGCCTTTGTAGCCACTGCTAAATAACACCACGTCGGCATCAGTGACTTCGGCCACATGACCATCGGTTGCAACCGTCATCCCCAAACTCGACCTGTGGCTAGGCTTTGTCCCGAGTACTTTTACTGTCCAATCGGTTTTTGTACGGCCGAGAATATCGCGCATTAAGAAGAAATCGATATCGGTAAATTCATCAAATATCACAATCGCAATCTGGTACATAAGCTTTCCTCTGGCTTTGTGCTGATAGTTGTTTTAGATACGCTTCTCGAATTGTGTAATTTATACAATTATTTGGCGATTTTTAGGGTTAAGGCTTTTTCGATTTTGCGGGTAAGTGATGCCAATTAACTGCGTATCGATATAGGGCTAAACACTGCGGAATGGTCAGCATTAGGATGATCACATAGCCGATATTTGAGCTTATATCTGGTGGATTTGTCGTATTACTGGCCCAATTGATGCCTACATACATCAAGCTCCATACGCAGAATATGGGGAAGAATCGTTGCCACACTTTTTGTGAGAAAAACCGCAATTTATAGACTTGGCCTTGAAGGCCAATTAATCCCTGCAACATCACCAGCCAATTGATAACATCGTACCAAGCGACAGTGGACATCATAGCCGCGCGGTAATTCATGATTAATTGCAGTACACAAAACCAGAAATAGATCCTCCATACCCGCATACCGCTCTCCGTGTTACCCATACCCTAAACTTTTATCGCTATGAACGGTTTGCGAACGACAAATAAGGTATTCGTTCTGCATCTTTATCACGATTTGCAATGAGCCATAGCCTACAAATTGCCGCGTATTATCGCTTTTTAAAGAGGTAATTTGCTCAAATCTAATGAGTTAATCAGGTAATTCATACTAATGAATGAGTGGTGCCATTGACTTGGATTAGCTCTCAAGTCGCAGCGCTAGCTAATTGCTAGATAAACAAAAAGCCCAGAATGATCTTCTGGGCTTTTAAGGTATAAAACTTAGTGCATCAAACTTGAGCATTGATGTTAAGAAGCAAACTTAAACTCTTAGGTTAGAGAACGCTTAAAACACCATTTCGGGTACATGCTCAGGTACGATTAACTTACCGGCGGTTTTGCTGACGATTTCTTCTACGCTGACACCTGGCGCGCGCTCTAGTAGATGGAATGCGCCATCTTTGATTTCGATAAAGGCTAAATCTGTGACGACGCGTTTAATGCAGCCGTAACCTGTTAGCGGCAATTCGCACACGGGTAGCAGCTTAGAATTACCGTATTTATCGGCGTGCATCATAGTCACAATAATGTTTTCAGCGCCAGCGACTAAATCCATCGCGCCGCCCATACCTTTGATGAGTTTGCCGGGGATCATCCATGAGGCGATAGAGCCATTCACATCGACCTCAAAGGCGCCGAGCACGGTTAAGTCCACATGGCCACCACGGATCATGGCAAAGCTTTCCGCCGAGGAGAAAAATGACGCGCCTTTGACGGCGGTAACGGTTTGTTTACCCGCGTTGATTAAATCTGGGTCGATGGCGTCTTCGGTAGGGAATTCACCCATGCCGAGTAGACCATTTTCCGATTGCAGCATCACTTCCATGCCGCTCGGAATATAGTTAGCGACCAGTGTTGGAATGCCTATGCCAAGGTTGACGTAGTAGCCGTCTTTTAATTCTTTGGCGACGCGCTGAGCCAGTTGTTCTCTTGATAATGCCATGATATCTATCCTTTCTATTTGGCTTCGACGCTTTGGTCTTTACTCTTAGGTTTTACCCTTAGTTTTTACTTTAGGGAGCTAAGTGCCAATTGCGTTAACTGTGTTTCAAGGTTTTTGCCTGCGCCTTTTATTTCGCGGCTTTTACCGTGCGCTGCTCGATACGTTTCTCGAACGTGCCTTGAATAACGCGGTCAACATAGATGCCCGGCGTGTGGATATGATCTGGGTCTAGCTCGCCCGGCTCAACAATAAACTCAGCTTCAACCACAGTGATTTTGCCCGCGGTCGCCATCATAGGGTTAAAGTTGGCGGCGGTTTTACGGAACACCAAATTACCCATGGTATCGGCTTTCCATGCGCGCACTAAGGCAAAATCTGCGGTCAGCGACTCTTCTAACACGTAATGGCGACCTTTGATTTCGCGGGTTTCCTTGCCATCAGCGACTGGCGTGCCGTAACCCGTTGCAGTGAAAAATGCCGGAATACCTGCGCCACCTGCGCGGATTTTTTCCGCTAATGTGCCTTGTGGAGTCAAAATCACGTTCAGTTCACCAGAGAGCATTTGTTGCTCGAAAGTGGCGTTTTCGCCCACGTAAGAGGCGATCATAGTGGCGATTTGGCGATGTTTTAACAGTAAGCCAAGGCCAAAGTCGTCAACGCCAGCGTTGTTTGATATCGCCGTTAAACCGTTAACGCCCATCTTAACCATTTGATTGATTAAGCCTTCGGGAATGCCGCACAGGCCAAAGCCGCCGACCATAATGGTCATGTCGTTTGATAAGCCGTTTAACGCTTCTTCATAGCTGCTGACGACTTTATTGAGTCCTGCCATTGTGATGTCCTTTTATGCTGTATAAAACGCGCGGGAAATAACGCGCGTTTTCAATAACGGTTGTTGTCGTTAATTATTGTTGTTCTATTTTGCTAACAGGGCTGTGGCCACTTTCGAGCCGTTGTTGCGATTCAACTGCGTGCTGATCGCTTGCCCTGCCAACGCTAGCTTGTTGAGATCGATACCTGTCTCTAATCCCATGCCGTGCAGCATATACACTAAGTCTTCGGTGGCAAGATTGCCCGACGCGCCTTTGGCATAGGGGCAGCCACCAAGACCTGCAACCGAGGAGTCAAACACCCGCACACCTAAGTCTAAGCAGGCCAAAATGTTAGCTAATGCTTGGCCATAGGTGTCGTGAAAGTGTAGCGCCAGTTTCTCAATAGGCACTCGTTCACTCACAGTTTGCAGCATTCTACGGGCTTTTTGCGGCGTGCCTACACCGATAGTGTCACCGAGTGATATTTCGTAACAGCCCATTTTGTAAAGGATTTCAGACACGCGGGCCACTTCACTGACCGCTATCTCACCTTCGTAGGGGCAGCCGAGCACGCAGGACACATAGCCGCGCACCGGAATATTGTGCGCTTTTGCTAATTCCATCAAAGGGATAAAGCGCTCAATAGACTCTTCAATCGAGCAGTTGATATTGCGCTGACTAAAGCTTTGTGAGGCGGCGCCAAATATCGCTACTTCGGAAGCTTTTGCATCCAGTGCCAGTTCAAAGCCTTTGACGTTGGGTGTGAGCGCGCTATACACCACGCCGCTTTGACGCTGTATTTGCTTGAGCACATCGGCTGAATCGGCCATTTGTGGCACCCATTTGGGTGACACAAAACTGCCGGCTTCGATGCGCTTAAGCCCTGCATCTGCCAGCGATTCAATCAAGGCGATTTTAGCTGCTGTTGGCACAGCGACTTCGTTTTGTAGGCCGTCGCGCGCGCCCATCTCGAAGATACTAACCCTGTCTTTGGCGTCCGCAGCTTGGCTTAGATTGACTAAAGACATCTTAGGCTTCCTTGATCGCGGTTGGCTCGTCTGTCTCTAACGGCTCAACGTTAAGCAAGGTTGCGCCATCGGTCACCAGCTCGCCCGCCTTAAAGTAGAATTCACTGACTATGCCATCAAAGGGTGCTTCTATGGTGTATTCCATCTTCATGGCTTCCATCACTAGCAAACCTTGGCCCGCTTTCACTTGTGTGCCGACATCGACTAAATGGGTCACGACAGTGCCGTTCATGGGCGCTTTTAACTTGTCAGCATTGCTGGCTTGTTCTTCGACCACGAGCGTTTGCACTGCTTTGAAGTGGTAACTGCCAGAGGATAAAAACAGTGTAAAGTCATCACCTTGGGCACTTACTGGCACTTTACTCTTATGGCCGTTGATTTCGGCGAGCAGTAAGTCTTGTTTCAGCTCGCCGTTTAGCAACCAATCTTGACCGTGCAGTGGCAGCTGATACATGCCGCCTAAATCGAGCATCACTAACTGCTGCAATTCATGGGCGTCATCGAGCAGGGCAATATTGTGCTGACTACAACTGTTGAGTCTAAAACCGCTCACTTGACCCCAAGGCGAGTAAGGATCGGCACTGTTGATCGCTTGCGCTTTGGCGGTTTCTTTACGGGCAAGTACTTGATATAGCGCGGCAAAGGCAAGCGCAGTATCAGCTTCGCTTGAAGCTGTGCCAATCAGGGTATCGCCATAACGGCCAATAAAGTCAGTGCTAAAGTCGGCATTGGCAAACGCTGGGTGTTCGGCAATGTTCGCTAAAAACTCAATGTTGTGCTTAAGACCGCTGATTTGATACGACTCTAAGGCATGCACTAAACGCTGCAAGGCGCGCGGGCGCGATTCATCCCAGACGATAAGCTTGGCAATCATAGGATCGTAGAAGTTACTGATCACATCATTTTCGCGAATGCCCGAATCGATACGGACAAACTTGCTTTGCTCGGGTTCACGCAAAAAGTTGAGCTTACCGCTGGCGGGTAAAAATTCATTTTGCGGATCTTCGGCGTAGATACGCACTTCAAAGGAATGGCCGTGAATACGCACTTCATCTTGCTTAAGGGGCAGTGGCTGACCGCTGGCGACCAGCAATTGCCATTTGACTAAATCTTGGCCTGTGACCATTTCAGTCACTGGATGCTCAACCTGCAGACGGGTGTTCATCTCCATGAAATAGAAGCTATTGTCCGTATCTAACAGAAACTCTACCGTTCCCGCGCCAACATAATCGATGGCTTTAGCTGCCGCGACGGCCGCATCACCCATTTGGGCGCGCAGTGCATCGCTTAAGCCTGGTGCTGGTGCCTCTTCGACCACTTTTTGGTGGCGACGTTGAATCGAGCAGTCGCGATCCGATAAGTAAATCGCGTTACCAAAGGTGTCGGCAAACACTTGTACTTCGACGTGGCGCGGCTGGCGTAAATAACGCTCCATCAATAACTTATCGTTACCAAAAGAAGAGGCCGCTTCACGGCGCGCCGAGTTAACGGCTTCCATGATTTCGCCTTCATTCTCGACGATACGCATGCCTTTACCGCCGCCGCCATACGCCGCTTTAATCAGCATAGGGAAGCCGATTTTCAGTGCCTCGGCTTTTAAGGTCGCGTCGGTTTGGTCATCGCCGTGGTAACCGGGCACTAAGGGCACGTTTGCCGCCGTCATAATAGATTTAGCGGCGCTTTTGCTGCCCATGGCATCGATAGCATCACTGCCTGGGCCAACAAAGGCGATGCCTGCTGCTTCACATTTACGGGCAAAGTCGGCGTTTTCAGATAAGAAACCATAACCAGGGTGAATGGCTTGGGCGCCGGCTTTTTTGGCGATGTCGATAATCAAATCGCCCTTTAAATAGGAGTCTGCCGGCGCACTGCCACCTAGATAGAAAGATTCGTCGGCCATGGCGACATGGCGCGCTTCTTTATCGGCATCGGAATATAGGGCAACGGTGCGAACACCCATGGCATGGGCGGTTTTGATGATGCGACAGGCGATTTCACCGCGGTTAGCAATCAATAGCTTGGTAAACATTTGCTTGGTTAACATCAAAGGGCTCCTTGGGTATCACTTGGCTTTTGCGTGGGGGGAGTTGAGAGCGCTTGTTGCCAATTAGGCAGACGTTTCTCAAAAAAGGCGTTTAAGCCTTCTTGGCCCTCGGTTGATACCCGAATGCGGGCGATACGCTCGCTAGTGTAATCAATGGTGTTTTGGTCTATCACGCCATCTTCAAGATGCGACAGCAGTGTTTTGACCCACGCCATGCCTTGTGGACTATTGGCAAGTAGCGCATCAATCATTGGCTTTGCGGCGGCATCTAAGTCATCGCTGATCTCATGAATGACATTAAGCTTTAATGCGGTGTCTGCACTAAAACGCTCAGCCGTTAACATGTAGCGGCGCGATGCGCGGTTACCCATAGCGCGGGCAACGTAAGGGCTTATCACCGCAGGAATTAATCCGAGTTTCACTTCGCTCAAACAAAAACTGGCGCGCGTCGTGGCAATAGCGATATCGCTGGCGCAAATTAGCCCCAGTGCGCCGCCAAAGGCTGCGCCTTGCACTAATGCAATGGTGGGCTTAGGAAAGGTATCTAAATCCTGCATCAGTTTTGCTAAGGCTTTGGCATCATTTAGATTTTGCTCAAAGTCCATTTTGGCTTGTTTGCGCATCCAATTAAGATCGGCGCCGGCGCTGAAGTTTTTGCCGTTCGCTTTGAGTACCAGCACTTGGCATTGCTTGTGCTCAGCAAAATAGCTAAGGACGCTAATCATCTCGCTAATCATCACTTCATCGAAGGCGTTGTGTACTTCTGCGCGATCAAGGATTAACTCGGCAACGCCGTTATTGAGTGCGTAGCTCACGTGCTGCAAGTTGCTTAAATCCTTTATGTCGCTAGTGCTGTTTAATCTGTCGGTCATTATTCTTTCCCCTATCTTCTTGTGTGACATATGTTTTTCACATGTGCCTTTACATACGGAACACACCAAAGCGGGTGTCTTCGATAGGGGCGTTTAACGCCGCCGATAGGGCAAGGCCGACCACATCGCGGGTTTGCGCTGGGTCAATAATGCCGTCATCCCATAAACGGGCGCTGGCATGATACGGATGACCTTCTTTGTCGTACTGGGCGACAATTGGCGCTTTAAAGGCTTTTTCAGCTTCAGCCGACCATTCTTCTCCTTTACGGGCTAAACCGTCGCGGCGCACTGTGGCGAGTACGCCAGCCGCTTGCTCGCCGCCCATCACAGAGATACGGGCGTTAGGCCACATCCACATCATGGTCGGTTCGAACGCGCGGCCACACATGCCGTAGTTACCTGCGCCGTAGCTGCCGCCGATAATCACAGTAAATTTAGGCACATTGGCGCAAGAAACCGCGGTCACCATTTTAGCGCCGTGTTTAGCTATGCCTTCGTGTTCGTACTTTTTACCCACCATAAAGCCGGTGATGTTTTGCAGGAACAGCAGCGGAATTTTGCGCTGGCAGCACAGTTCAATAAAGTGTGCGCCTTTTTGCGCCGACTCTGAGAACAGAATGCCGTTGTTGGCGACGATACCGACAGGGTAACCGTGAATACGGGCAAACCCGCACACTAAGGTTGCGCCGTAGTTGGCTTTAAACTCATCAAAATCAGAATCATCGACGATACGGGCGATCACTTCCTTGACATCAAAGGGCTTTTTCAAGTCGGTGCCGACAATGCCGTACAGTTCGCTAATGTCAAATCTTGGCGGCTTGACTGGGCTCAGCAGTGATTTGATTTCTTTTTGATGATTAAGGCGTGATACCGCGCGGCGGGCAAGCTCCAGCGCGTGCTCATCGTTTTGCGCTAAATGGTCCGCCACGCCGGAAATTTTGGTGTGCACTTCGGCGCCGCCCAGTTCTTCGGCGCTAACTTCTTCGCCAGTGGCCGCTTTCACTAATGGCGGGCCCGCTAAGAAGATAGTGCCTTGATCTTTTACGATAATGGATTCATCCGCCATGGCGGGCACGTAGGCACCACCTGCGGTACATAAGCCCATGACCACAGCGATTTGTGGGATACCTTTGGCGGACATTTGCGCTTGGTTGTAAAAGATACGGCCGAAATGGTCGCGGTCTGGGAACACTTCATCTTGGCGGGGCAGGTTAGCGCCGCCCGAGTCGACTAAATAAATACAAGGCAAGTGACAACGGCTGGCAATATCTTGGGCGCGAAGGTGTTTTTTGACGGTAATCGGGTAGTAAGTGCCGCCTTTCACTGTGGCGTCGTTGGCGATGATCATGCATTCCACGCCACTCACACGGCCGATACCGGCAATAATGCCCGCTGCGGGCACTTCTTCGTCGTAGACTTCAAACGCCGCAAATTGCGACAGTTCTAAAAAGGGTGAACCTGCATCGAGCAGCTTTTCAACCCGTTGACGTGGCAGTAATTTACCACGGGATAAATGGCGCTCCAGCGCCACTGGGCCGCCGCCGAGTTCGATTTTATTGAGTTTAGTTTTAAGATCGGCCACTAGGGCGGCCATATCGTCGGATTTTGCTTTAAATTCATCGCTACGGGCGTTGATACGACTGCTTATTTGCGTCACTTTGATTGTCCTTATAAAGCGGAAACTCGGTATCACCTTGCTCGAATGGGTGGCGCAAACTGTAAATTACAGTGAGGGGCTACCCATTCACTTGTGAGAGATTATTGGAACTCGCGTTATTTCGACTCATTGAACAGTTCGCGGCCAATCAGCATGCGGCGAATTTCAGAGGTGCCCGCGCCGATTTCATACAGCTTGGCATCACGCAGTAAACGGCCGGTGGCGTATTCGTTCACATAACCATTACCGCCCAGCAGTTGGATTGCATCCAGTGCCATTTTAGTGGCGAGTTCTGCGCTATACAGAATGGCGCCAGCGGCGTCTTTACGGGTGGTTTCACCGCGATCGCAGGATTTTGCCACCGCATACACGTAGGATTTGGCGGCATTCATGCCGGTATACATGTCGGCTAACTTACCTTGTACCAGTTGGAATTCACCAATCGATTTACCAAATTGCTCACGCTCGTGGATGTAAGGTACAACGATATCCATGCAGGCGTTCATGATCCCCAGCGGGCCGCCAGAAAGCACGACGCGCTCGTAATCTAAGCCGCTCATCAGCACTTTTACGCCGTTGTTGAGGCCACCTAAAATGTTTTCTTCTGGCACTTCCACGTCTTCAAACACTAATTCGCAGGTGTTAGAGCCGCGCATGCCGAGTTTGTCGAGTTTTTGTGCTTGGCTGAAACCTTTCGAATCACGCTCAACGATAAAGGCGGTAATACCGTGTGCACCTTTGGTTAAGTCAGTTTTGGCGTAAATCACATAGGTGTGTGCATCGGGGCCGTTGGTGATCCACATCTTGTTGCCGTTTAAGATGAAACGGTCGCCTTCTTTACGGGCGTGTAACTTCATTGATACTACGTCAGAACCTGCGTTTGGCTCACTCATGGCGAGTGCGCCAATATGTTCACCGCTCACCAGTTTTGGCAGATACTTGGCTTTTTGCGCGGCATTACCGTTACGGTTGATTTGATTGACACACAGGTTTGAGTGGGCGCCATAACTTAGGCCGATAGAGGCCGATGCTCGGGAGATTTCTTCCATCGCCACGACGTGGGCAAGGTAGCCCATGTTCGCGCCGCCGAACTCTTCAGCGACGGTTACGCCGAGCAGTCCCATACTCCCTAGCACAGGCCAAAGTTCATTGGGGAAGGCGTTGTCGTGATCCACTTTCGCGGCAATCGGGGCGATTTCGTGAGTGGCAAAATCCTGCACCGCATCGCGCAGCATGTCGACGTCTTCGCCTAGGCCAAAATTCAGACTTGTGTAGAGAGAGTTCATTGCTTGTGTCCTTTCAGATGTTCTAATTTCAGATGGTTAAACTCTGATGTTTAAATTTATAGTTTTTATGATTTTTAGGTGCTTGAGTCTTTTAAATCTTGTACTTAATCCTAGTGCTAACATCCTGCGTCTTGAGATGCGCGAGTCAATCATATTGACTTGATCTTGTTGTCACTGGGATTTAGGCTTTTGCCGTTTTGTTATCCTCTAAGGCTAAGCGGCATTGCTGCTCGGCGGAATTGAGTTCCATCAACACGACTTTAATGTCGTCCATTTGCTGCTGTAGGGCGGATTTCTTTTCTTCCACTAGCGCTAGCATGGTATTGAGCTGTGAGGTGCTGCTCTTGTCGGCATCGTATAATTCGAACAAGCGACGGGTTTCTGCCAACGAAAAGCCCAAGCGTTTACCGCGAAGAATGAGCTTGAGGCGCACTCTGTCTTTGAGGCTATAAATACGGGTTTGGCCGCGGCGTTTAGGCTTAAGTAAACCTTGGTCTTCGTAAAAACGAATACTACGAGTAGTGATATCAAACTCTTTTGAGAGATCACTGATCGAGTAAGTCGTTTGTGGTGTGTTCGTTGCGCTCATTCATGCACCCTAAATAATCAGTTTTAAGCAAGATATATGAAGTTTACGTAAAGGTAAAGATTTTGGCTTTTATTCTGTTGGCAAAAAAGTGTCAATCCCAATTGCCATAAGCCTGTGCAGCGAGATTAAAACGAGTGCTTTAAATTAGTGTTCTCGCATAAAACCACATATCTTTTCTGGTTATAGGCTAACGTCTAATAGTGGGCTTGATGCCCCCCTGTTAATAATGGTCGTTGGAAGGGGTAGTTATTGCGGCTGACGATTTTAGCCGCAGTCCTGATTGGAGGACATATGTTGACCGAACAGCAAAATGCATCTGTAGCGCAAGCCGCAAATCAAAAACAGAACCAACAAAAACATCAAGCGTTGCACCAAGCATCCTTGCTTAATAAAGCCGAATTCTGGGGAGAAGCGGCGAAGACGCTCGATTGGATTAAACCTGCGCACACTGTGCTCGATGAATCGCAGGCGCCGTTTTATCACTGGTTCGCCGATGGTGAGATGAACACTTGTTACAACGCCGTCGACCGCCATGTGTTGGCCGGACGCGGTGACCAAGTGGCGATCCAGTACGTGAGCCCAGTAACGGACACTGAATACGGCATTAGCTACGCGGAGCTACAGGCTCAAGTGAGCCGACTCGCGGGCTTTATGCAATCAATTGGTATCGGGAAGGGCGACCGTGTGGTGATTTATATGCCTATGGTGCCGGAAACCGCTTTCGCTATGTTGGCCTGTGCCCGCATAGGTGCGATTCATTCTGTGGTCTTTGGTGGCTTTGCCGCCAATGAACTCGCGACTCGGATTAACGATGCCAAACCTAAATTGGTCTTGTCGGCATCTTGCGGCATCGAGCCTTCGGGCGTGATTCCTTATAAACCTTTGCTAGACAAAGCGTTAGCTCAGTCAGTACATCAGGTTGATTACTGCCTGATTTTAAATCGCAGCCAGTATCAGGCTGATTTACTTGAGGGCCGTGACTTAGATTGGCAAGCTGCATTAGCGACTGCGCCTAAGGCCGATTGTGCCGCGCTTAAGGCCACCGATCCCTTGTATGTACTTTATACCTCAGGCACCACGGGTCAGCCTAAAGGTGTGGTGCGCGATAATGGCGGCCATGCTGTGGCTCTGGCTTGGTCGATGCAACATATTTACGATATTCAAGCGGGCGATGTGTTTTGGGCTGCGTCTGATGTGGGCTGGGTTGTGGGTCACTCATACATAGTGTACGGACCACTGCTGGTGGGCGCCACAACCTTAATGTATGAAGGCAAACCTGTCGGTACGCCCGATCCCGGCGCTTTTTGGCGCACGATTGCCAAATATAAAGTCAAAAGTTTTTTCACCGCGCCGACGGCCATTCGCGCAATCAAGCGTGAAGATCCTGATGGTGAGTATCTACAAGGTGTTGATTTAGCGTGTCTTAAAAACGTGTTTTTGGCAGGTGAACGTTGCGATCCCGACACTTTAGTTTGGGCACACACTAAACTCGCTAAACCTGTTATCGATCACTGGTGGCAAACCGAAACGGGTTGGCCAGTCGCGGCAAATTTGATGGGCACAGCGCCCGTCGCCATTAAGCCGGGTTCACCCGCTTTACCTGTGCCTGGTTATGCGGTTGAAGTAGTGGATGAATTGGGTGAACAAGTTGCGCCCAATACCTCGGGGAATGTGGTGATCAAGCTGCCTTTGCCGCCGGGAACCTTAACTACATTGTGGCAAAATGATCAACGCTATCAAGATAGTTACTTGTCTATGTATCCAGGTTATTACTTAACTGGCGATGCGGGTTATACCGATGAAGACGGTTATCTCTACATTATGAGTCGTATCGATGACATCATAAATGTAGCAGGACACAGGCTATCGACCGGACGTTTTGAAGAAGTATTGTGTCAACACCCTGATGTGGCCGAAGCGGCTGTGATTGGTGTGGATGACCAGCTTAAAGGTCAAGTTCCCCTCGGATTAGTGGTACTCAAGAAAGGCGTGACGATCAGCGATGAAGAGCTGCATAAACAGTTAATTACGCTGGTACGCCAAGAAATTGGTCCTGTCGCCTCCTTTAGGTTAGTGAGTGCGATTCAAAAATTGCCTAAAACGCGCTCAGGGAAGATTCTACGCGGTACTATGCGAAAAATTGCCGATAATCAGCAATATACTGCACCTGCGACCATAGAAGATCCACAGACCTTAGAGCTAGTACGCACCGCACTCACTCGCATGGGTTATGCCGATGCCTTAGTGTAAGAAATAGAGCGTAAAGGCTTTTATATAAAGAGTGTAAAGGTCTTATTGAGAGTAGAAATATCAAGGCGATAGTAAACTGACCAAGCTTGCTATCGCTTTTTTGTTTACGGCACTTTTATTCAGTTAGGATCAGATTACTTAGTTAGGATCAGAGATTGAAGTTTCTACCTTAAATTTGCTAGTCTTGCAGGCTCATCATGAGCAGCTATTACGTACTGCTGTCATGTACAGCTATATCACCTATAGTTTTTACGGTAATCACATGGCTTAGGGACGACCCTAAATACGCCTAATCTAACATGGGGACGACCCCTTTTTTGGGAGTTCACTATGAGTTGGTTCTTATTAGTCCTTGCGGGTTTATTCGAAATTGGTTGGGCCATAGGGCTTAAATATACCGAAGGTTTCACGCGTTTGTGGCCAAGTATCTTTACAGTGGCGTCGATGGCCGTGAGTGTGTTGCTACTCGGACTCGCGGTTAAGCAACTGCCCATCGGTACTGCTTACGGTGTGTGGGTCGGTATTGGCGCCATGGGTACAGCTATTGCTGGAATTATCCTGTTAGGAGAAGGAGTTAGCTTACTGAAAATCGCCAGTTTGATACTGATCTTACTGGGGGTTTTAGGGCTTAAACTCGCCCATTAATTGACGCTTATATTGGATAAATGAGACGTAAACGATTGGTGCTTTCAGCACAATCGAAATTGCCAATCGTATGTCTCTGGTAATTAAGTTACAAAGATCGGTATAATTACCCCTCAAAATTGGTTAGCTCTAACCTCTGTGACCCGTGGGAATTATATAATGCAAAACCACAGCAATCTTAATGATATCGGCGTAATTGGCCTTGGCGTTATGGGTAAAAACCTCGCGCTAAACATCGCGGATAACCAATATCACGTCAGCGCATTTGATCTCGATCCTGTTAAAGTTAATGGTGTTATACAGCAAGAAAAACAGGAACGTGCTGGACTCGAACCTCGCATTCTTGGCTGTGCTAATCTTACCGAAATGTTAGCCAGTCTCACAAAACCCCGCATTCTTGTGCTTTCTGTTCCCGCGGGCGCACCCGTCGATGGTGTCTGTAGTGCTTTGATTTCTGCCGGAATTGAGTCAGATGATATCGTTATCGATACCGGTAACAGCCTATGGACCGACACTGTTGAGCGTGAAGCGCGCTACAAAGGTCAATTTGTATTTTTCAGCTCTGCGGTTTCGGGCGGTGAAGTCGGTGCGCGTTTCGGTCCATCACTTATGCCAAGCGGCGATATCGATGCATGGCATCACGTTGCACCTATTTGGAAAGCCATTGCCGCTAAGGTTGATGCAAGTACAGGTTTACCCATAGAGCGCTTCGAACCGGGTAATCCAGTGACAGAAGGCGAGCCATGCACGACTTATATTGGTCCTGCGGGTTCTGGCCATTACGTGAAGATGGTGCACAACGGTATTGAATATGCTGATATGCAGTTGATTTGCGAAGCCTATCAAATGCTGCATGACGGTTTAGGCATGAGCGCTGCAGAAGTGGGCGATGTGTTTGAACGCTGGAACAAAGGCAGCTTAAACAGCTATTTGATGGGGATCAGTGCCGAAGTCTTAAAACAGGCCGATCCATTAACGGGTAAACCGTTGGTGGAAATGATCTTAGATAAAGCGGGCCAAAAAGGCACGGGTTTGTGGACGGCCGTAAGCAGTTTACAAATTGGTTGTCCGGCACCGACGATTGCTGAAGCTGTATATGCTCGCGCCGTAAGTACCCAAAAATCCTTACGTTTACAACTTAGCCAGAAATTGGCTGGGCCAAATGCACCTGCTATCGATGATGCGCAAAAAGCGCAGTTGATTGAAGCCCTTGAAAGTGCTTTATATTGCGCGAAAGTGTGTTGTTACGCGCAAGGCTTCCAGTTGATGGCGATGACGGCCCATGAACAAAAATGGCAGTTAGACTTTGCTGAAATTGCAAAAATTTGGCGTGCGGGTTGTATTATTCGCGCGACGTTCTTGCAATCAATCACTCAAGCCTATGAAGATAATGCCGATCTTAGCAATCTGTTGATGGCCGACAGTTTTGCGTCAGCCTTATCTGAACAGCAAGGCCTGTGGCGCACTGCGGTAGCGACAGCGGTAATGCAAGGCATTCCTGCACCATGTATTAGTTCGGCACTGGCGTATTATGACAGTTACCGCTGCGAAACATTACCAGCAAACTTGCTCCAAGGTCAGCGTGACTTTTTCGGCGCTCACACCTTCGAGCGGATCGATACCCCTGTAGGCGAGAAATACCACTTAGATTGGAGCGCTAAAGAGCGCACCTTAGCTAAGGTCTAATGTTCGTGAAAACTCGTATATAGTATTTTATAAAGACCCTCAATATTGAGGGTTTTTTTATGCTTGCACGAAATGACAATTAACTCATTAGCGCCAAAGATAATAGTTTATTTCCGCAATAGCCTATTACTTTTCGAGATTAACCTTATGCCTTGGGTTATAAAGTTAAATATGAGTTTGTAAGATCAAGTTGATGAATTCTAGTCTTCTGAGTATGGTTAGTGATACTTATATGTATTCTCTCTTTTCAATCCGCCATAAGAATAGTTTTTTAATAATATTGCTGTTCGGCATTTAGACTAAGTATGTTTTGTCATACTAGCTTTAGCGTATTTATTTCTCACATTAATAGGTGTTCCATGCTGTAAAATATACATCTTTCGTAAAGATGTAACAATTTATTTTAAATTTTAAACATTCTACTAAATAGCTTTTATTAACTCAAATATTTGTGATCTTATATTAACTTTTTGATTTTGTTTAAATTATTTGATTTTACAAATGAGGTGCTAAGGTTGTTGCTATTTTTGCGCATGGATGATTAGTCCACATTAAATCTACTTTTCTGTTTATTGTTGTTTTCATTTTGATTACTTGTGTGTTAAAAGATGTATCGCCATCAAATGCTAATATTGGTTTTTTGGTGGTTAAATAATAACTAAAATAACAGTATTTAATGCGGATAAAAGGCGAGTGAATTCTAGCTATCCAATATTAAATTATAAGATGTAATGACAAGAAGGAATGTCTATCTATGCGTATGTCCATTGTTGCATTAAGCATCACGGCCGCCTTATTGGCAGGTTGTGGAAGTGACAAAAAGGCTCCAGAGCCAGTCGCTAAGATCAACACAGCACCAACAACTGCTGATATGACCATTGATGTGTCGCAGTCTCTATTATTTACTGGCAAATTAGACGCGACAGATGCCGAAGGCGGTTTGACTTACTCTTTAGTTGATCCAACTGATTTAAAACTAGGTACTTTGACTTTAGTTAATAAAAGTACCGGTGAATTTACTTATGCTTCCAATGCCAGTGAAGGCACTGATGTTGTCAGATTTAAAGTATCTGACGGTCAGTATCAAGCTGAGGGCACATTAACAATTCATATCAAAAATGGCGATCCCTTATATGCTTATCAATGGCATTTGAAAAACACAGGCCAGAATTCTTTTGCATTGAATCGTGGTATCGCTGGCGAAGACATGAATGTTAGTGAAGCAATTTCAAAGCAAGTTATGGGTCAAGGCATCACAGTTGCCGTTGTGGATGATGGCTTGGAAATTTCTCATCCTGATCTGGTGAATAATACTGTCAAGGGAGGATCGTATAATCTGATCACAGGTTCAGTTGATCCTACACCTTTTTCTGGTGAATCTGGTCACGGCACTGCAGTGGGCGGGATTATCGCAGCAGAAGGTTGGAACGGTATTGGTGGTCGTGGTGTCGCCCCAAAGGCACAACTAATTGGTTTTAACTTCTTAGATTCCGATCCGACAGGTAAAGTGACAAATGTTCAAACATTTGAAAACTTTACTAAATCACATGGCGCTAGTGCTTACAGCGATAGTGCCCGTGTTTTTAACCAAAGCTATGGTTACAGTGTTCCTTTCCCACACGGTTTTGATGAGGATGAGTCTGAGGTATATCGCGATGTGGCCACTCAGAGCTTTGATGGAAAAGGGAGTATTTTTGTTAAATCTGCAGGTAATGGTTATGACTATTACCGTTTCAGCACCTTTTGGCTTCCAGGTGATTATTTTTCTGCTACAGCCGAAAACCCTGCTAACCATGGATTACCTTTCCATAATTCAAACATGTCCAGTGATAATGCAAACGTCTACAACTTAGTCGTTAGTGCAATTAATGCTAAAGGCGTGTTATCGAGCTATTCATCTGTAGGGTCTAATATTTTTGTCACTGCTCCAGGTGGCGAATATGGTGAAGTTAATCCAGCGATTGTAACAACAGACCGTGTAGGTTGTGAAAATGGATCTGCGATTGCAGAAGATCGCCCAAGCACACCGTTCCACGGTGGGTTACATCCTTTAAACTCAAATTGTGATTACACTTCGACAATGAACGGTACATCTTCAGCTGCACCAAATACTTCAGGTGCAGTCGCCGTGATCATGAGTGCAAACCCAGATTTGACGTGGCGTGATGTACGCAATGTTCTTGCCAAGACTTCAACCAAAGTGAATGCTGATATTGCGGCTAAAACCGTTACTATTGGTGAGGGCGATGCCGCTCAAGAATATGTTGCTATTCCGGAATGGCAAGAAAACGCCGCTGGTTATTCATTCCATAATTTTTATGGTTTTGGCCGAGTTAACGTAAGCGAAGCGGTAAAATTGGCTAAATCCTATGCTGAGGATTTAGGTGAATACGTGGTAACTGAATGGCAAGCGAGCCAAGAATTGGCAAAACCTATTCCTGATGCGGACGTCAATGGTGTTAGTGATACTCAGATGGTAGCGGATGATTTAATCATTGAAGCTGTACAAATCGAGTTAACGGCAGATCACTTACGTCTACCGGATCTTGCTGTTGAGCTAATATCTCCAGCAGGAACGAAAAGTGTATTAATGACACCTTATAATGGTTTGGTATATCAAGGAGTTATGGATAAAACAGATCCTGAAGATCTCATTACAGGCTTTGATGCAACGCCTATGCTGTCTAATGCTTTCTATGGTGAATCAGCTAAGGGAGAATGGACTATCAAGCTTATTGATGTGAATAGTGGTAACTATAGATTTATTAAGTATGATCAAGGTTATATCTCTATTCCTAATGAAGCTGATGGAAAACTAAAAGGTTGGTCAATTCGTTTCCATGGCCATGCTGCCAAGTCTGCATCTTAAGGAGTATTAAATGAAAGCGTTGAATTTATCATTAGTTGCAGTTGCTCTTACGTTATCTGCACAAGTTATGGCACATGACAAAGTTGATTTGGTTGAACCTCAAGGTGAAACACAAGGCGTCACAGTCAGTCGTGCTGAATTTTTGGGTACTGACAACCAATATTTTGTCAAAACTGATGCTGGCGTGAAGCAAGCGAAACAGTTAACAAAAGGACAGAAAGTAGTGACTCAGTCTGGTAAGCCATTTGCAGAAATGACAGGTAAATTGGTTGTTAAGCTTAAACCTGGCGTTTCAGCTGAGGATTTTGCAAAAGTTCATGGCCTGAAAGTGGATTGGCAAAACAAGAGTAATTTACTCTTGTTAGCCGCTGAAGATGGCACTGATCTCATCAACCTAGTGAACGCGATTAAAGCGTCCCCTGAAGTTGAACGAGCTAAGTTAGACCGCGCCATTGCCAAGCAAGAAGTGCAGTAATTTTTGTTTGATTTAAAAGGGCCTATTGGCCCTTTTTTACTTTGGCGTTATGTTTTAAATTCATCTACAGAAAAAGCGATCAGCTTTTGCCAGAGTGCTTGGGCGACTGGGCCTAAAGGCGAGTGGGGTTTTCGCATCACATAGTAATCGAGTTGAATGTTGTTTTGTCTTTCGCGTAGATCCAATGCAATCAATACACCTTGTTTGAGTGAATCTTCAATCATATAGTGCGGCAGTTTGCCCCAGCCCATGCCACTTTGAATAAGCATTTTCTTGGTATCAAAATCATTAACATACCAACGTCGTTGCCCCGCCTGTACCCCAAACTCAATATTCGCAGTACCTGAGCCCGTATCTTGGATCACGATTTGATATTCGTTAACGAGCTCTCGTGCGTAGCTCAGTGTCGGATGACGCTCAAGCATGCGCGGCGCGGCGACATCGAGCAGGCTACCGGAAAAAAGATAGGCTAATTCTAAATGGCTCGAACGTATGGGTTCAATTCCGCCCGCAGAGATGATGATTTCAGCTTTATCTTGATTCAACGCTTCGAGTGCACCAGTTAAAAATTCTTGTTTGAGAATAATTTGGGTATAGGGGAACTCATTTTGAGTCAGTTCTAAAATCGGTAGAATTCGAGCGAGATTGAAAGAAGCTTCAAAAGCTAAGGTGATACTTGCTTCGTTGCCTTTGGCTAAATGTTTCGCGACTTGCTTCATTTCCTGCGCTTCATTGAGTACCCGCTGGGTATGTTGCAGCAGTTTTCGGCCTTGCTCTGTGATGGCGAGTCGATAACCTTCACGGTTAAATAAGATGAGGTCGAGTTGAGATTCTAACTGTTTGATACTTTGACTAATGGCGGGTTGGGTTTTATGTAGCTTGTCACTGGCGGCTTTGAGTGAGCCCGCCTCAGCCACGGTTTTAAACATCAGCAGTTGGTCTAAGGTCACTGGGATTGCTCGCAAGTCATAAATTATTAGTTTATGAGATATTAGATTTTATTCCATATTTATTTATCTTTTATCGGCTCATAATCTACTCCATTCTCGCTCGTGGTCTGCGCATTTATGCCCAAGACTGATGGCAATATTAAGATCAATGGGGTGTGTGCGATGCGATTTTCAAACTTATGTGGTGCTAAGGGCTCAAGTATCAATGGCTTAGTTGCTGAGGCCGATACGCAGAAGCTATTCCTTTGTGCCAATACACTCAATCGCGCCGCCGCAACCGTTACACTGGCGATGAGCATAGTGTTTTTTATCTCGGGATTTGCCAAGTTATTTGGCGTGCCTATGTTCCATGTTCCGTTTACTTTGATGAATCTTCCCACAGGGTTTGGCTATTTTATTGGTTTGATGGAAGTGATTGGCGCCCTTGGATTGTGTCTACGTGACTACCGAGTACTATCGGCGAGCGGTTTGCTGGCGATTATGATGGGGGCGATTTATTTCCACTTTAACTATGAAGCGGCGATTAATGCACTGCCTGCATTGAGTTTATCGGCTGGACTCTTTCTAGTTATCAAACTGGATGAAATTATTGAGCGTTTAGTGCAATTTCAGCGGCAGTTGGCGCTAAGTCGCTCCGCATTTTAAGTGATAAAAATAGAGTCTGAAGTCAGTCGTACCGATATAAGTTAATCAACAAGAGAAAGCCATGATGCAAGTTAAAGCGAGTCGTATGCCTGTGCTATTTGTGCCCCACGGTGGTGGCCCAATGCCTTTGCTAAATGATGCCAATCATAAAGAGTTGCGTACTTTTTTAACCTCAGTGACCGCGCCCATTGAAACCCCTAAGGCGATTGTGCTGATCACCGCCCATTGGGAAGAATCTGTGGTGACCTTGTCGAGTAGCCCTAAGCCCGGTATTTTATATGACTACTATGGTTTTCCACCCGAAGCGTATCAGCTGACGTATCCTGCATCGGGTCAGCCAGAATTAGCGGTGCAGATTGCGAATATGCTTGCGGATAAAGGTATCGCCGCCCGCTTAGATCGCGAACGCGCATTTGATCACGGTACCTTTGTACCACTTAAGTTGATGTATCCCGAGGCGAATATTCCCGTAGTACAAATGTCGTTAGTCCACAGTCTCGATCCTGAAACCCATATAGCTATTGGCGAAGCTTTAGCGCCGCTACGGGATCAGGGGGTATTGATTGTGGGCTCTGGCATGTCGTTTCACAATATGCGGGCGTTTTTCTCAAGCGATCCAACGGTCCAAAGTCGCAGCGCAGAGTTTGACTATTGGCTGACGCAAACATTAACCGCAAGCGTGAACACTGCCGAGGCCAAAACAGCATTGACTCACTGGCAAGCCGCTCCTGAGGCGCGGTTTAGTCATCCGCGGGAAGAACATTTATTGCCTCTGCATGTGTGTTTCGGCGCTGGTCACAGTGATTCATCCCAAGCGCTACGTAACTTTAACGGCATTTTGCTAAATACTCTGATCTCAGGCTATATCTGGCAATAGTCTGGCAATAATCTGATGCTGGATTTGTGTCATTGAACATGGCAGTAAACCTAAGATTAAGCATATTCAGCCAATAAAAAAGGTTCGTATCCTCGACAGATACGAACCTTTTTTGTATTCAGTATTAAGCTTTTAGCGGCTTATAGCATTAGCCTAGCGGCTTTACTCTTATGCGGTAAACACTAAACCCACGCTAAACAAAGTACTGAAAATCATGGTTAACTTAGCCGTGCGGCCGAGTAACGGATTTAACGCTTCACCAGACACCGCATAGAAATCGCTGCTGAGTTTACGGGCGATAAGCAGTGACAACCCCGCGAGCAATACTGGTAACCCAGGTAAAATACCCAGTAGAAAGCCTGCAATCACTAAGCCGAAGGGCAGGTAAATCAGCGCTTGATATAACACTTTTGATTGTGCTTCGCCGATACGTACTGCCAGAGTGTGTTTGCCAGCTTGGGTGTCGGTACGAATATCGCGGGTGTTATTCACCAGCATGATAGCCGCATTGAACAGCCCAATGGCGCAGCCTAATAACCAAGCATTGATTGTTGTATCGCCCGCCTGCAGATAATAACTCCCCACGACGGCGACTAATCCGAAAAAGATAAAGGCCGCGACTTCGCCCAGCCCATGGGACGCGAGGGGATAGGGGCCACCACTGTAACCGAGTGCACCTAAAATGGCGGCCGCGGCGAGAATCGCGATAGGCCAGCCTCCGTGCCAAATTAAATAGGAACCCACAGCAAGTGCCATTAATAGGCAAAATATCATGGCATTGCGGACGCTCGTTGGTGGAATTAAACCACTTTGTGTCACGCGAACGGGTCCTAAGCGTTCGGCCGTGTCTATGCCGTTTTTAAAGTCAAAATAGTCGTTAGCGAGATTGACGGCAATTTGTAATAGCACAGCGCACAGCATAGAAGTGGCAGCGATTAACCAGCTGTAACTCTCAAGATGCAGGGCGAGAATATTGCCTATCAATAGGGGACCTATGGCCGCGGGTAGCGTACGGGGTCTTATAGCTAAAATCCAAGGATTCATGGCGTCCAGTCGTTATTGGTAAATGGGAATGGTATCGAACAAGGGCTCAATTAGCGCATAGCATAACAAGATTTAACACGAAAGTGAGCACTATCTAATAAACGCATTTAACAGAGTTTGAATTGGCGCACATATGTTCACTGATGTAGGCAAAGATTTGTCGTCAAGCTCAAAGAAAATCAAAAAAGTCTGTGTTTCTATAGCGGATGTTGTTGGAGACACTGCGCCGCCCAAGACATAGGCGTAACGCTAAATCCTATGTTCAACTGGAGATACCACAGGTGCTAGTCGCCTTATGCGGGTTGTTTTTGAGCATTCATTGGCGGCGTTTTGCCGCTACTGTCATGCCGATAAGGATATATTTGGATGCGTTTCGATAATCAGGTGGCGTTAGTCACTGGGGCGGGAGCAGGGCTAGGTCGAGCCTATGCCATCATGTTGGCTGAGCGGGGCGCGAAGGTGGTGCTCGTTGATCAGCCGTTATCGTCATCCGAGTCTATTTCTACCTATGGTGCTCAAACAATTCCGGCCAACTTAGCATTGATGCAAACCTACTGCAGCATTATTAAACTCGGCGGTGACTGTCTCTACTTTGTGCTTGATGTTAGCCAGCGGGGTGAAGTAAACCGCATGGTCGAAGAGGTGATCCTACGTTGGCATCGCATTGATATCTTGATTAATAACGCGGGGGTCTACGGTGCTTGTCCGTTCGAGCACATTAAGCTTGAGCAGTGGCAACGGCAATTGGATGTCGATCTCAATGGCAGTTTTTATCTGACGCAAGCCGTTTGGCCCTATATGCAACAACAGGATTATGGTCGGATCATGATGACGACGGGGGCTTCGGCCTTGTTTGGTGATTTGCATCAAGTCGGTTTCAGCGCGAGTAAGATGGCGCTGGTGGGCATGGTAAATTGCTTATCGATAGAAGGAGAAATTCATAATATTCGCGTCAATAGTTTATGCCCGCAGGCCGTCACAGCGATGACAGCCAAACATTTAGCAAGTGCGATTCAGCCGTTATTTTCCTTTGAGTCATTAACCGCCACAACGGCTTTTTTGGTGAGTGAACAGGCGCCCAATGGTCAACACTTGCTCGCAGGTGCGGGCAGCGTCAGCCATGGCATGTTTGTAGAGTTTCAGCCGATGTATTTTAATGAGGGACTTTTTACGCCTGATAATCTCGCGCAGCAGTGGCCCCAGCTATACCAATCCTTTCCTGTTACTTTGCACTCCAGTGGTGAGGATAAAGTCTTGTCTTGGTCTCAGTTAAGCGCGCTAGAACACCATATTAAAATTGATTGATTTGATTGTGAATAATCGATAGAAGACTGGTCAGCTTAAGGCGAACTGAGTTACCCTTTAGCATTAATGGCTAATTATGCAGTAGGATCCCATGAGTCAGGTATTAGACGATCTTTTATCATTACTTTCCCTTGAGAAAATTGAAATCGGCCTCTTTCGTGGTCAGAGCCAAGATCTGGGATTTGGGCATGTGTTTGGTGGTCAAGTGATGGGGCAAGCGCTGAGCGCCGCTAAACAAACCGTCCCCGCTGAGCGTAAGGTCCACTCATTACACTCTTACTTTTTACGTGCAGGTGACGAGAAGTTACCGATTGTGTATGAAGTTGAAAACATGCGTGATGGCGGCAGTTTTAGTGCCCGCCGCGTGAGTGCAATTCAAAAAGGTCGACCGATTTTCCATATGACCTGTTCCTTCCAAGAACCTGAAGAAGGATTTAGTCATCAAGCGATGATGCCGCAAGTACCTGGACCTGAAGGTTTATTGAATCAGCAGGAACTAGCGCTGACTATGCGGGATAAAGTGCCACCGAGCATACTCGAAAAGTTTATGGCCGATGCGCCCATTGAGATGCGACTGGTTAATCCATTACATCCCTTTGCGCCCAAAGAAACTGAGCCCTACCGTCATGTGTGGATGAGGGCCAATGGTCCCATGCCAAATGACGCCCATATTCATGAATATTTACTCGCCTATGCCTCGGACTTTAACTTTCTGGTGACAGCGGCTCAGCCCCACGGCGTGTCGTTCTTAAGTCCTGGAGTGCGCATGGCTACCATAGATCATGCGATGTGGTTCCACCGCCCGATTAATATGGGAGAGTGGTTGCTTTATAGCATTGATAGCCCCAATGCCAGCGGTGGCAGAGGTTATGTCAGAGGGCAGTTTTTCAATCAACAAGGTGAATTAGTGGCTTCTTCTACCCAAGAAGGCCTGATCCGCATGGTAAAAGGACGTTAATATGTATCTGAAAATAAAGTCGTTTGTATTGTTCTCGCTCATGGCAATTTTGCTCAATGGCTGCGTGACGGTGAAACCTGAACCCCCGATTATTATCAATGGCGCAGCGGGTTATTTAGAGAAAATTCCCTTGCCTCAAGGTTGCCAAATCACTATTGCAATCATTGATTTGAATACCCCGGGTGTTATCGTCGCACAGAAAACCTTTAATATCGCCAGAGCGCCAGTGCCGTTTAAATTTACGCTGCCTGCAAAATCGATCGATAAGAGTATCCAATATGGCGTAGTGGCGATGATCAAGTTCCAAGACCAAGTGATCTTTCAAACCTATGACAGGTTCCCTGTCGTCAATAATGATAAGTTCACGACAGAAGTGTTAATGAAGGCGGTCATGGCGAATTAATCACTCCTAATTATTGCCTGCGCATTATTTTTGTATTACTGAAGATGTAGCCCTTTCAATTTATATTGCAAGGGCTTTTTTTGGTTAATATTCGGGTATTCATGCTGTAAATGTAAAATCAAATATGATTTTGCTTTACACAGAGCTAAGAATATTAATGCATAAGTTAGTCTCTATTTATAAGGGGTGCCATTTTGTAAAAAGATATTTTCACCGGTGCTGTTAATGGTTGGTCTTGATATTGTTATTGATTTGATTTAAATTTGTTTACTTTTATTTGTTGAGATGTTTGATTTGTAACGGGAGGTTTTTGCGAATAATAATATTTTTACGGTCACTCGTTCTGTTTTTTGGTGCGCTTTCTTGGTGCTCCAAGATTTAAGTGTTCAAGTTAATATGATGATTTTAAATAACTATTTATATTTAGCATTTTTGTTTATGAGCTTTAATTTACCGGCTATTTAACCTGTGAAACAATCTATTTCTCTTTTTTAAAATAAATAGAAGCTGATATACGATTTACCGAATGACATTCTGTTAACTTGGTGTTTCAATTTGTATCTGCGTGTGTTACAAATTGTCGCGATAAAACTCAGTGATCATCATCACAGTAAATTGAATGGTTATTCATAAAAAATGTCAGTTACAGGTGACGTTCTTGGTTGTTGCAATATTTTCAAGCCACCAACCTGAGTTTTATAAATCATACAACTTATAAGAATTAGGGAAGTCACAATGAAAACTAAAATAGCACTAGCAGTGTCTATGGCGCTGTTATCGTCGGCGGCAAATGCGCAAACCGTTTTATCACCTACGGGTGAAACCTTGCAGTTAGATATTCCAAGTGAACTACAAGCCACATCATTACGCGGTAATGCTGCCGGGGCTGAAGTTAAGTTTGTACCAGAAGCGGATTTAGGCGAGGGTGAATTTACTTATATCGTTCGTTTACGTGACAGTTCAGTCGCCAATTATCAAGGAACGACTCCTGGCTTTAAAGCGACGAGCTCACAGAGAGTGCAGGCAAGTGGCACTTCAAAAGTCGCGGTGAATGGTAAACTCGATGCTTCAAGACCTGAAGTTAAAAGTTATGTTAGCTATTTGAAAGTCAAACAAAACCGATTTTTAGCTAACGCGAGTGCGGCTATTGGTACCAATCTGCAGCCATTAACGACCTATCAGTATGCGTTAAACGGTATGGCAGTTCGCATGACTCAAGCTCAAGCGAAGAAAATGGCTGAGTTACCTGAGGTTGCGTTTGTTGAGCGCGAGCGCATGGAACAAATGGAAACCGACGTCAGCCAAGCGCTTATCGGTTCTCCAAATGTATGGGATGGTAGTGCAACGGGCACGAAAGCCATGGGTGAAGGTGTGATTGTCGGTATCATCGACTCAGGCATTAACTCTGACCATGCTTCATTTGCGGATGTTGGTCAAGATGGTTATGACCACACAAACCCATTAGGTCAAGGCATCTATATTGGTGACTGTAAAACTGATTTCGCCAGCATGTGTAACGATAAACTGATCGGTGTCCGTAGCTATCCAGAAATCACCAATAACTTTGATGACGTAAAAGTGTATGGTGACACCCCTCCGGCAAAAAATGGTGAGGATTACGGCGGACACGGTTCGCATGTCGCCAGTACAGCAGCGGGTAACATTTTAGTGAATGTCCCTTATGTGCAAGGTGAAACCGGTAAGTTAGAAGGTGATGGTATTGCGACGGGTCTTGAATTTGCGCAAATCTCAGGTGTTGCACCACATGCAAACATCATTGCTTATCAAATCTGTAATCCGGGTAATGCGGGCGACACTTATTCTGGCTGCCCGACTGCACCTATCTTGAAAGCGTTAGACGATGCAATCAAAGATGGCGTCGATGTGATTAACTTTTCAATCAGCGGTGGTGGAAATCCGTGGAATAGTGCAACAGAACAAGGTTTCTTAGCTGCGCGTAATGCGGGTATTTTTGCTGCAGTAGCTGCGGGTAACACACGTGCCGCGACAAACACTAGCCCTGCTATTAATCAAACACCTTACTCAACGCCTAAAAATGCGCCTTGGTATACGTCGGTTGCTAACTCGACCCACAATCGCGACATAGTACGCGCCGTTGAATTTAATGGTAAAAACTACCACTACACTGCTGGCTCTGGCCCTGTTCAAACTGAAGTGCTCAAAGGTGTGCCTGTTTATGCAGGCACAATTGATGCGGCCAATTTTGAAGCCTGTAAACCATTCGCTGCTGATGCTTTTAAAGATAAGATCGCTGTTTTAAGACGCGGTGGTTGTTCATTCGATATTAAAGTGGCAGCGGCGATGAAAGCTGGCGCTAAGGGTGTGATTGTTTTCAATAGAGATGGTGAAAATAATGCGCGCCTGATCATGTCTGGGTTAGATAAATTGGATATTCCAGCGGTATTTATTGGCGATATCGATGGCTTAGAACTGATTGCTGCTATGGCAGCAAATCCAGCGCTTGAAATCACGCTGTCTCCAACCCCTAAAGTCATCAGTAAAGAAGCGGATGTTTTAGCTGCCAGCTCATTGATTGGACCTAACCTGACTAACGATGTACTCGTGCCTTATGTTGCTGCACCGGGTAGTGACATTTACGCTGCTTATGCAGATCAACAATTCGGCCATGATAAGACGGGAACTGATCCTGCTGATTTCACGTTGATGTCAGGTACTTCGATGGCGAGTCCTCACGTTGCCGGTGCTGGCGCGTTACTTAAATCACTGCATAAAGATTGGACCCCAGATAACATTCGTTCTGCGCTAATGATGACAGCAACGACAGCCCAAGCGATGAAAAAGGCTGATGGCAAAACTGTTGCAGATCCGTTTGACGTAGGCGCAGGCCGTATTCGTGTGGATTTAGCGGCTAAATCTGGCTTAGTGATGGATGAAAGTGCCTTAAACTACGAGATTGCTAACCCTACAACAGGTGGCGATCCACGTAAGTTAAACATTCCAAGCATGGCTGATTCACGTTGTATCGATACTTGTACTTGGACACGTACTGTCACTGCAACGGCTGACGGTAGCTGGACTGCAAAAGGTGTTTCCGCAACCGATAAGTTCGCGTTAACTGTGACGCCAGAAAGCTTCAACCTGAAAAAAGGTGAGAGTCAAACTATCACTGTGACTGCGGATGTGACTAACGTCGGTGCAAGTTGGGGCTTTGGTAACTTAGTATTAGCTTCGGAAGCCTTCCCAACGGCTAACATGCCGATCGTGGCTAAAATTGCTAAACGCGACTTACCTGCGGTTGTTAATGTTTCAGCCTCACGTGATGCCGATGAGCGCAATTTGGCTCACTTGAAAGCGATTGATCTACCGGGTGTTGCGGCGACAGTGACTGAACTTAAGTTAAGCGCTACTTATGAATCAAGTGTGAAACAAGATTCAAATACCGATAGTGCATTTGATGATTTAGCCGATGGCGTAAAAGTATTTAGCTTTAACGTTGAAGACAAAGCGTTATATTTCAATGCATCAATCGGTAATACCACCTCTCCTGACTTAGACATGTTTGTGATACTCGATAAGAAAGATGGTAGTAAGCTTTCTATCGCGGCATCTTCTGCGTTTGGTGGTTCAAAAGAAAGTGTGTCTATTAAGGACCCAGTGAAAGGTGAGTATATTGTCGTGATACAAAACTATCAGGCATCTGCAGCCGATGCGGATGATGCTTTTAGTTTGAAACAAGTGACCTTATACGATGAAGCGGGTGATAACTTAACGGCAAATCTTACCGGTGATCATAAAGATTTCAACGTCAACTTAGCTTGGAAACAAGCGATGTTAGTGGGCGATGCTGGCTTGGCAATGCTGACTCTGACCACTACTGATGACAAAGTCGCACCGGTTAAAATTCCGGTTATATTTGAGCGCGTCAGTGATGATGTTTTACCCCCTCTAGGTAGCACTGTTTCTGGCGAGTTAACGCCAGGCGCTGTTAAAGTGATGAAGACCCGTGTCGAAGCGAACAAAACGCAAGAAACCCGCGTTTACACCTTAGAAGCGTTATTACCAGAAGGTCATGAAGTGGCTAATATCAGCCATCAAGGTTCGCAAGTGGGCAATAAGATCACTTGGACTATCGAGATGGCCTCTGGTGCCGCGGCGCAAGATGTGACGTTTGACTTAGTGCCACGTAAGGCAAGCCAAGACAACCTTGTGACTTTGACCAACAAAGTGAACAACGAGTCGGCTGAAATCTTGAAGCAAGAATATCAATTTGATGTGCCAGAAGTGGCGCCAGTGGCAGTGATTGAAGCACCGGTATCTGTTCAAGAAGGTAAACCACTGTTTATCGATGCGAGCAAGTCATCCGATGCCAACAATGACCCATTGACCTACAAATGGACTCAGTTAGGCGGCGCGAGCTTCAACTTTGACGCTAATGCAGCCAAGCTTAATCTCGTGGCGCCAGAAGTGAGTGGTACAGCTCAAACAGTGTCATTCCAACTTACTGTAGCGGACAACCATGGCAACAAAGATTCAAGTGTCGTGTCTGTGTCTGTGACTGAAACACCAGCTAAGAAAGATGATGGTGGTTCATTAGGTTGGTTAAGCTTGTTATTGCTACCATTTGCCTTTGGTCGTCGTAAACAAGGCTAATCGCTCAGGGTTAAATCGAGAGGTTTAACAGTAATTTAATAGTAAAAAGAGAAGGGCTGATATTGATATCAGCCCTTTTTGTTTTAATCGATTGAGGTTAGCGATTACTCATCAAAAAATCGACAAAGGCACGGTCTGCTTGACTGACGGGGCGTTGTTTTTTCCATGCGATATGCAGGTTCAAAAATACTGGTGGATCGAAGGGTTTAGCTAGAATGTCATCTTTTGAGCTGATTGCCATTTCGAGCACGCTGGTGATCCCAAATCCTTGGGAAACAATCTGTTTGATAAGGTTAATCAAATTAGTCTCGAAGGCGACATTGGGCTTTTTCCCCAGATCCTTGGCTTGCGATAAGATCCACTCGCGGTGGAAATAACCTGTCTTGAACATCACTAATTCATGGTCGAAAAAGTCATTGAGACTGACGGCGCTATGTTCCGCTAAAGGATGTTCGGCTCCCATAGCGATCACCATTTGCTCACGGATCAACAGCTGACTATCAAATTCGGGTTGCAGGTCTTGGGCGGTAATGATCGCAATATCCACTTCTTCCTGTTGCAACATACGTAGTGCGTCCCGCGTCCCGCCTTCAAACAGTGATAGTTTTAACTCGGGGTATTTATGCCGAAAAGCCATTAAGCGCGAGGGCAGGTAGAAAGAACCCAGCATGCCCGGCACGGCAATACGGACTTCCCCCGAGGTGAGATTGGCCATGGCACGGATTTGCGCTTCGGCCTGCTTCATCTGTTTCAGGATCAAAGTGGCATGTTGATGCAGGACTAAACCTTCGGCCGTGAGTGCGAGCAGCTTGTCATTCTTGTTGCTCGTACGATTGACTAAAGTCACGCCGAGTGCGACTTCTAAGCGCTTGATACTTTGGCTTAACGCCGGTTGGGCCATATTCAGTTTCTTGGCTGCGGCGGTAAAGCTGCCAGTACTGGCAAGGGCATCTAAATGTTTGAGTTGGCGGATATCCATCAATCGGGCCCATACTGTTGAATAGTGGCAAGGTCGGTGCGTTGTGGCTATAACAAAAATCAATGATAGCGATAGATATTATCTATTATTGTTATGTTATGCCCAGTGATAACCTTTGTCTATCCTATGAGTGATGCTTTGTCGAGGCTCCTGTGCAAGCCGTGTTAGATACTATGATTGATCATAAACAGCGTGATACCCGACTGATGTGGGCGCTATGTGTTGCCTCTGTGGTGGTGTATATCAACTTGTATCTGATGCAAGGCATGCTGCCGCTAATTGCGGAGCATTTTGCGGTATCAGGGTCTAAAGCGACGTTAATCCTGTCGGTAACCAGTTTTTCCTTGGCCTTTTCATTGCTCTTGTATGCGGTACTGTCAGATCGTATCGGTCGACACACGCCGATCATTGTCAGCCTGTGGTTGTTGGCGTTATCTAACTTATTGTTGATTTGGGCTTCGGATTTTAACGGGTTAGTGCTAGTGCGATTGCTGCAAGGTGCATTACTCGCTGCCGTGCCAGCAATTGCGATGGCGTACTTTAAGGAGCAGTTGTCACCGAGCACTATGCTCAAAGCCGCGGGCATTTACATTATGGCGAATAGCATTGGTGGCATTGTTGGCCGTTTACTCGGCGGCGTTATGTCGCAGTTTTTATCTTGGCAAGAATCCATGTGGCTGCTGTTTTTAGTCACCTTAGCGGGCGTGGCTTTAGTGAACTATTTGCTGCCTTCACTTGCCGATGCGCAAGCCATGTCAAAGAGTAAAACTGAGCCCTCTTTATCAAAACGCGCCCGTTTAGCCCAAGATCTTCATGGCTTTAGCCATCATCTCACCGATGCACAAATGCGCTTGGTCTACGCGATTGGCGGCTTAACCTTTATGATGATGGTGAATCAATTTAGTTTTATTCAGCTGCACTTGATGGCGGCGCCCTATGAATGGAGCCGCTTTCAAGCAACCTTGATTTTCCTGTGTTATTCCAGCGGCACTATTGCGTCGTATTTCACCGCGAAATGGCTCGCCAAATTTGGCCAACATAAGTTATATCAGTGGTCTTGGTGCGTGATGTTGCTCGGAAGCTTACTGACCCTGTTTGATACCACTTTAACCATTAGCTTAGGTTTTTTGATGACGGCTTGTGGTTTCTTCCTCACCCACAGTTGCTGTAATTCTTTTGTCGCGATGCGCGCCAGTCGCGATCGGGCTAAGGCGACGTCACTCTATTTATGTTGTTATTACTTAGGTGCTGCGATTGGCGGCCCTTATTTAATGATGTTCTGGCATGAGGCGCAGTGGCGCGGTGTGGTGATGGGGTCGTTAACCTTACTGGCTTTGATTGCCTTGGCCATCACACGTTTGCATTATCATCAAACCAATGACGTTCGTGCGCTTGCATAGGCTTTGACAGGGCTATTGTTGTTAAAGCAAGAAACGTAAACGAAGTCGCTAAGCTATTATATCAATTGATTAAATCAAATGAATAAAGGCCAACATCAACCGTTGGCCTTTATTTTTGGTGTGGGTCGTTTAATAAGTTGACTCAAACCTGCAAACCTTACTGGTTATGCTAAATTTGGGGCATGAGTTTCATGCCTTGAGTCTTGTGGTTAATATTTAAACTCATCCCATACCGTGCCCGATTTAATGCATTTGTTGCGGCTTAAGTACAGCGATTCACTAACCTTGATATTTCCAGTAGGGCGGATTGCTATACACCTCAAGAAAGTAGTCAATTACGGCGCGGACATTCAATGAGGGAGTACGGGAGTTTGGATAAATGGCAGTAATGTAATGCTGATCAATTTTTATCGCTGATTCGCAGTCCGTGAGCAATGAAATAAGTTGTCCATTTTTAAGAGAGTCACCGATTAACCAGTCAGGAAAGAGGACGATTCCCATATCATTTAATGCAGCTATGAGTAATGTTTCCGCATTATTTGAGGTGAGGATTGGGGTGATAGGCTGATGCAGCCATGTCGTCTTGTTCTTGTTAAAAAACCAGCGATTTTGACCCGAAGATCCGCTATAGACTAAGCATTGATGGTTTTTGAGATCGGCGGGTTCAGTGGGCATGCCATGCAGTGCTATATACGCTTTGGACGCCGCAAGATGATAGGTTTGGCTTCCCAGTATTCTTGAGTGGAGTGATGAATCAACCAAAGTGCCAATACGAAAGATAATATCTGCGGCACTAACATGCGGGTCGATATAATCGTCAGTTTGTGTGAGCTCCACTTGTACCTGCGGATATCGCCTTAAAAACCCCGCTAACCAAGGCGCAATATGTCGCTGCCCGAAAAAAACCGGGGCATTAATTCTGATCAATCCCTTAGGTGCTATCGTCCTATCTAATAATTCATTGCGGACTTCATTCAGTTGATCTGCCATGGAACGCGCATATTCAATGAAAATCCTGCCCGATTCCGTGGGTATGATTGCTCTGGTATTTCGATAAAACAGCTGCTGTCCAAGAGAATCTTCTAGTTGGCTGATGACTCTGGAAATCATCGAGGGAGAGACGCCTTCCTTTCGAGCCACAACAGAATAGCTTTTGCTGTCATAAACGCCGATAAAAAACTTTAACGCTCGCATGTTGATTGAGTTTATATCATTCATTTTTGCAAATTCTGCATAGGTGTTTCCTGCATTGTCTCATTTATTGGTTTTATCGACTAGGGTACTCTTGCTGCCCTTAATCACAGGAGCTTATGTATGCAGTTTTTAATTATTTTTTTTGTTGTGCTAGGAGGAGCGGGATTATCCGTTGAAGCGGGCCTCCTAGGACCTTTAGGTGCTGAAGTAGGGGAGTTATGGGCAACCTTTAGCATTTTCGGTGTCGGCGCAGCACTCACCTTTATCTTGATGCTGTTTTTCAGCCCTCGAAATAGTCCATCATTTTTCGCGCAACCCTCTTGGACATTAACGGGCGGCGTGCTTGGCCCTATTTACGTGGTGATACTCACGATCGCAACACCAGCAATTGGTATTGCTATGACAATGATCGGTATTTTAGCAGGCCAAGTTGCGAAGAGTTTGCTGATTGATCATTACGGTTTATTTGGTACAGCGCATAGACGAATTGATACTAAACGTATTGTTGCACTGCTATTTATCGTCGCAGCATTAGTGCTGATGGCGCAAAGTTAAGGGCGAGTTATGACATTGATTATGATTATGTTGGCTGTGATTGGCGGTGCTACCTTGAGCATGCAAGCAGCAATAAATGGACAGCTGGGGAGTAAAGTGGGGGTGTTTCGCAGTGCATTTTTAACTTTTTCGACTGGAGCCTTGATCACTGGATTGTTAATTTTTTATTTTGAACCACCTCAAGCAGTGACACTGTTGGATGTGCCTAAATGGCAGTTATTAGGTGCAATGTGTGGCGTGCCTTATATCGTCATCATGGTGCTAGCCGTTCAGCGGATAGGTACGGCCGTCGCAACCGTTGCTGTTATTTTTGGACAGCTACTAATGAGTATGTTGATTGATAATTTTGGCTGGTTTGGCAATGAAACGATTCACTTTTCTACAAGTCGAATCGCCGCCGTGATCTGTTTGGGAATTGCACTTTATTTTATACATTCAAGTAATAAAACATCGGCGTAATAAATGATTCTGGCCAGTTTTATTTTGTAGTAGCGAACCCAGCTCAAGTTGGGTTCTCTACTATCTTGTCATTGGAATGAACTAATCCTCTGAATTAATGTACTGTTTGCGGTCTAAATCGTATTTACGCATTTTGTCGTAAAGGGTTTTACGGGGCAGTTCCAACTGCTCCATTGTTTGCTTAATGCTGCCCTTGTTGTGGCTGAGCGCTTCTTCAATCAATACCCTTTCAAAAAACTCTACCCTTTGTAACAAGGACATACTCGAGTGCAGGCTTGGGGTATTGCCCAAAGTGCCAGCAAAGGCGGCTTCTCCGCCGAGCAGTACAAAGCGTTCGGCAAGATTACGTAACTCACGCACATTGCCCGGCCAGTCGTGTGAGGTGAGTATGGCGTTTTGCTCGGCATTTAAGGCGATGAGTGCTTTGTGATAGCGTGCCGATGCGACGCGGGCAAAGTGCAGGAACAGCAAAGGAATGTCTTCACGGCGATCCCGCAGGGGAGGGATAGGCACAGTCACCAGATTTAAGCGATACAACAAGTCTTGGCGAAATTCCCCCGTGTCACATAGGCTTTTTAAATCCACCTTAGTGGCGGCAATCACCCGTATATCAAGGCTGATGCTTTTGTTTGACCCTAAGCGTTCAACTTTTCGATCTTCAAGCACTCGCAGCAGTTTTACTTGCAGCGACAGTGGCGTACTTTCAATCTCATCTAAGAATAACGTACCGCCGTTGGCGTATTCAAATTTGCCAATACGCATCTTATCGACGCCGGTAAAGGCACCCGCTTCGGCGCCAAAGAGTTCACTTTCAATCAGATTCTCGGGAATCGCCCCACAGTTGATGGCGACAAAGTTGGCTTGGCTGCGGCTGCTATGATCGTGTAAATAACGGGCGACGAGTTCTTTACCTGTGCCTGTTTCACCCTCGATTAACACATCAGCTGGGGTATCTATCACTTGATCTATGATGTGGCGCATGCGGTTGATGCCGACACTGTTACCCAAAATGCGAGGGCCTGGTACGCTCTGACTTTCGAGATCCTTTTTAAGCTTACGGTTCTCTAAGGTCAGGCTGCGTTTATCTAAGGCGCGCTTGACCACATCGAGTATATGCTCGTTATTAAAGGGCTTTTCGAGAAAGTCGTAGGCGCCTTGCTTCAGGGCATTAACTGCCATGGCGATATCCCCAAAACCTGTCAATAGCACAACGGGGAGGTCGGGGTCCTGCAGCCGGATTTGTTGCATTAAGCTGATGCCATCTAATTGCGGCATGTTGACATCCGATATCACCATTCCCGCCCAATCTTTATGCAGGTGCTTAGCGATCCCTTTAGGCTCTGTGGTGGCGAGTGCCTTAATGCCCTCAAGTTCAAATAGCTGAACGAGAACTGTGCCTATGTGCGGCTCATCGTCGATGATGAGAACAGAATAATCTTGGATGGAATTGGGCACACTCATAAGACTAACGTTCCTCAAGCAAATAAATAGGTAAAATAATCTGGAAAATGGCGCCACCCTCTTCGGCATTGGCAACGTTAATTTGGCCTTGCATGGATTCGATAATACGCTGTGAAATCGATAAGCCCAGGCCTAATCCGTGTCGCTCGTTAGTGGTAAAATAAGGTTCGAATATTTTTTCCATTTGGCTTTCGCGCACACCTGGGCCTGAATCTTGGATGCTGATGCAGAACTTATCTTCACTGGTCACGCGGATGACCAAGCTGCGTTTAACCGATTGTTGCATAGCGACAATGGCGTTGCTCATGATATTGACAAACACTTGCTGTAATCGGACTTTATCGCCCCAAACCTGATAGTTGCCATTGGGTAACTGCACATCGAGTTCAACGCCTTGCTTGTCTATTGCGGGCTGAACTATGGTCAACGCTTGTTTGATACAGCGGCCAATATCGGTGGCGCTATCCGTGCCTTGGCTCTTGCGAGTAAAACTTTTAAATTGGCCGACAATATCGGCCAATCTATCGGTTAGTTCAATAATAATCTTGATATTATCCAGTGCCTTATCTTGCATATTACGGGCTAGAAAGGTTTGAGTATTTTGGGCGTAGCTGCGCAGTGCCGCAAGCGGCTGATTAAGCTCATGGTTAATGCTGGCGGATAAACTGCCGATCACTGTGAGTTTTGCAGCTTGGATGAGTTCATCCTGAGTGTCTTTCAGCTGATGGTTCGCCTGCTGCAAGTCCTGAGTCCGTTCTTCGACTCGCTGTTCTAACAGGCTTTGTGCCAGCTGCATGCGCTGTAGGTTGCGGCGACGCTCGGCGCTAAATAAGATGCTGAGTGCCAGCAACAGATAAATACTGGCTGACAGTAACATTAGTGCAGGTAAAGACGACATCAAGGGTTTGATGGGCGCTAAGATGTGCACCCGCCAGCCAGCTTTGGCCATTAACTGATGATTATCCATGTATTGCTCATGATCTCTGCCCGTTTGCAATTGGTAGATCATGGCTTGGCTGCCACTCTCATAGGGTGGTTTCATCAACAGTTCACCTATGGGGCGTTCCGCGTAACGCTTTGATGCATTAAGCGCATATTGTTTGGCTTGGGTAAGTGGAGTGAGTGACTTTAACCGCCACTCATCGACGCTAGAGATAAAAACAATGTCTTCAGGGTCGCTGATAAGGAATTGGTATTGACCCGCAATGGCAATGCTCGTGCTTTGCTGCTCGATACCGCTAATGTCCACTTTGACTATGATAGCGCCGAGTATGCCTTTACCGCCTTGCTGATAAATAGGGTAAGAAAAGTAAAACCCACGCTTATCTGAGCTGGTACCCACGGCATAATAACGGCCTAAATTGCCCGAAATAGCATCGGTGTAATAGGGTCTAAAGGAATAATCCTTGCCAATAAAGGAGAAACTCTGTTGCCAGTTACTGGCGGCAATCGCGATCCCTAAGGCATCAATCAGATAAATATCGGACGCCTCAGTGACATGCTGTATTTCTTCGAGATATAAATTAAGTTCTTGGATCTTATCGGGGTTTTGTTGGTCGTTGAGTACATTGGCGAGCATAGGGTTCGTCGAGAGCACGTGGGGAATGCTTTCGTAGCGCGATAATGCACCATCGAGAAAGCTGACTAATTCTTTTAGTTGTTTCTCCGATTGCGCTTGGATCTCTATTTTACCTTGATGCAAATGCACCCAATAGGTCAGTTTGAGCGTTGCAAATAGGCCTGCAAGTAACACTACAGTGAGAAAGAGGCGTTTCTTGGCCTTAGGCGTCATGGGCAACATGGTGGCTATCCTGATAAAGCGACGGTATCAATCACTGAGACTGTGCATCATAAAACAAAGCGAGCCTGACTAGGCTCGCTTAAAAACTAACTATAATCAAGGGGTAATCTCACAACCTTGCATTGCAGATTAATAACCACGCATCGAATCCAACCATTCTGGTAAGAAGAGCGAAATCTGTGGCACGTAAGTGATCAAGGTTAAGAAGGCTAACATCAGCAGTAACCAAGGCAGAACCGATTGAATGACCCAACCAATACTCTTACCCGTGATCCCCGCGGTAACAAAGAGGTTGAGCCCCACCGGCGGCGTGAGCATACCTATCTCCATGTTTACCACCATGATGATACCTAAGTGAATAGGATCTATTCCTAAGTGAGTCGCGATAGGGAAGAGGATCGGCGCCATAATCAGTACAATCGCCGATGGCTCCATAAAGTTACCGGCAGCAAGCAGCAGTAAGTTAACGATGATCAGGAAGCCCCAAGCGGGTAAACCCATGTTAACGATATGCTCAGCGATAATATGCGGGATACGCTCAGTGGTTAATACATGCGCGAACAACATAGCGTTAGCTATGATAAACAGCAGCATGATACTGACCTTAGCACCATCACGCACTACGTTACGTATGTCTTTGTCGATAGGCGTTTTAATTAGCCCTAGGAACATGTGACCTAAGTTACGTGCAGCGGCTTTAGGTAAGCTTTCACCTTGATTGCGCCAAGCCACCTCTTTTAATGGCCCAATATCACGGTAACCAAATACCGCAATAAAGTACGCATACATACAAGCCACAGCTGAAGCTTCAGTCGGGCTAGCAACGCCGCCATAGATAGAGCCGAGTACGATAAGGATGAGTGCTAATCCACCCAAAGCTTTAGCGCTTGAAATCCCCAGTTGTTTAAAGCCTGGAAAAGGACGCGAAGGCAGGTTCTTAAAGCGGGCGACTATGTAGATAACGATCATCAGGATGAATCCCATCATTAAGCCTGGAATTAAACCTGCCATAAACATTCTGGCTGCGGACACTTCGGTCGCTGCCGCATACACCAACATCACAATGGACGGTGGGATCAAAATACCAAGTGTGCCTGAGGTGGTGATAACCCCCGCCGCAAACTTCTCGGGATAACCCGCTTTAACCATGCCCACAATCACGATTGAACCAATCGCCGCTACGGTTGCGGGTGATGAGCCTGAAACCGCCGCAAACAGCATACAGGCCATAACAGATGCCATCGCTAATCCACCACGGACATGTCCAATACTGTCCATGGCAAAATCGATAATCCGTCTCGCGACGCCACCGGTTGAGAGGAAGGCGGATGACAGAATAAAGAAGGGGATAGCGAGTAGGGTGTAATGCTCCGATGAAGACTCATACAGTTTGAGTGCCACTGAGGCTAAGGAGTCATTCGAGAAAAACAAAATGGTGAGCATGCTGGAAAAACCTAACGCGATAGCGATAGGCATACCGAGAAACATACACACTAATAGGGCGGTAAATAGGGTTGCAATCGCCATTATTTAGTCTCCTTTTCGTCAGAGACGGGTTCTTCATTGGCGTTTTTAACGCTTTCATCGATTAAATGCATACTTTCTTTCGCTTCATCAGCAAATTGGAAGCCAGTGACTTGGTCACGTAGGATGGCAATAAAGAGTTCGGCGAATCGCCAAGTCAACATCGAAAAACCAATGATCAAGATGCTCTGGGATAACCAAATCGGTACCGCGCCATCTTCAACATCAATCCGTAAGGTGTTCCAAGCAAAGTCTGGGTCGAGGCTTTTTAACAAAAATTGGGGGAAATTAATATCCTCCATAGGCACACCAATTTGATACATCTGGCTTAAGTAATCCCAACTGCCTTTTAAAAAGAGTCCGCAATAGACAATACAGACAAAGGCGGTAACGAGGGACGTTATCTTTTTGGCCCGAGGCGCTAAGTTTTTAACGAAGGCATCGACACCAATGTGCGCGCCAACTTTTACCCCATAAGACATACCAAACAACACAAACCAACCGCAAAAGGTCAGTGTGAGTTCTTGGATCCACAGAAAACCCGTATTGAAGAAGAATCGTGCGACGACTTCTGAAAACACTAACAACGTCATCAGAGTGATCAATAAATTGAGCACACCTTCTTCAAAATAACCAAATATTCGCGATATCACAGCCATAATCCCCTCGCTGAAATGGCCGCTTAACCTCGGCTGAGATTAAGCGGCTATCATCATTATTATTTATTTGCAGCTACAGCAGTATCAATCACATCTTTACCGATTTGCTCTTCAAACTTAGCCCAAACTGGTTTCATCACATCGACCCATTTTTGACGTTCAGCAGGCGTTAAAGTCACTAACTGTGAACGTTTAGAATCTAGGATTAACTGTTTGTCTTGGTTATCTTTCTCAGCGGCAATTTTGTTACCTAATGCGATAGATTCATCTAAAGCTTCTTTGATGATCTTACGTTTGTCAGCGGGTAAGCCTTTCCAGAAAGTGTCAGAGGTCACGACCATATAGTCGAGCACACCGTGGTTACTTTCAGTGATTTGGCTTTGCACTTCATAGAACTTTTGTGAGTAAGTATTTGACCATGTGTTTTCTTGACCATCGATAGCGCGGGTTTGCAGCAGGGTAAATACTTCAGAGAAAGGTTTTTTCACTGGAATAGCGCCGACAGCATCAAACTGAGCCGCCAAAACATCAGACGCCATTACGCGGAACTTCAAGCCCTTTGCATCAGCAGGATTTTTAAGTGGCGTGTTAGCCGAGAACTGTTTCAGACCATTGTGTAAATAGCCTAGACCGACAATCCCTTTACGGGTCATAGAGTTCAGCAGTGTTTGACCTGCTTCACCTTGTTGGAAACGGTTTACCGCATCCATATCATTGAAGAGGAAAGGTAAATCGAATACTTGTAGGCGTTTAGTGTAACGTTCAAATTTTGAGAGTGACGGCGCAACAAATTGCACGTCGTTTAACAGTAGTGCCGCTAACTCGTTGTTATCCCCAAATAACTGTGAGTTAGGAAATACACTGACCTTGTATTCACCCGGTAAACGTTGTTCAACGAGTTCTTTAAACTTAAGTGCCATTTGGCCTTTGGGCGTATTTTCTGCCACAACGTGCGAAAACTTAATTTCAATAGGTTCTGCAAATACGTTAAAGCTGGTTGCGAACACGGAGGCAACGGCGAGCATTTTGACTAAGGTTTTGAGTGGACGGGTCAATCCAGTTTGTTGATTCAATGTCATCTTGAGTTCCTTTTTCTGTTGTTAGGATTTGTCCTCAGTCTTGGTTAGTTTGTTACCAAGTTTGAGTAGGAATACAGCCTTGATTTCCCTGAGGTCTGTCTTACTAAAGGCAAATACCACGCCAACTTACACTGACTTCTGTAAGTGTTTGGTTACTAAAGTGTAGTTCATTTGATGTTTGTCACACTTTTAGTTTTGTGGGTGAGATCTCGCTCACAGTGATTTTGTATTTGGGTGGAAACCCACCCATGGCGCGGATCTGCCTCAAATAGATAACCCTTAGCGGTGCAGGTTTATTAAACAAACTTAGTTATTTTGAGATCAAAAAATGCCGCAAAAGTATGCGCTACGCTGAAAATGCGTGATGGGTTATTTCGGGATATGAATTTAGGCTGATTGTATGGTCAATTGTGGTCAAGTCGATGGTGTTTGTCGTCAATCAAGACAAAGGGACAGTTGGTGCAGTTAATCATCATCTAAAAGGATACGTTTTAGGATCGCATCGCTAGGCAACAACTCTAAGTGGCCTTGTTCGTCAAAGTACCAACCGGTAATAAAGCCCTTTTGGCGCATACTGACGAGATTATGCATGACTTCCCGTGCTTCCTTGAGCGCCGTTTGCTCATCGCAAGCGTGGGTATGCTTTAAATATGCGGCAATATTGGCAAGAGAAGCGGATTGACTGACGCTGGCCATAATGTTGATCTCCAAACAATGCTAAAAGCAGAATGAAATCAGGCTGAGTGTCGATAGAGCTTGGTATTTTACGGATTATAAAAGGCGAAATAGTAAAATTTAGCACTCGCTGATTGAGATCAAGCATAGTTGAGTCAGCGTGTTGGTAAAGTTTATTGGGGGGATAAATATGGTGGTCGCTACTGGGCTCGAACCAGTGACCCCCTCCTTGTAAGGGAGGTGCTCTCCCAGCTGAGCTAAGCGACCTGGGATGTAACTTGTGTATTGCAGAATATGGTGGTCGCTACTGGGCTCGAACCAGTGACCCCCTCCTTGTAAGGGAGGTGCTCTCCCAGCTGAGCTAAGCGACCTGGGATATAACTTATGTATTACAGAATATGGTGGTCGCTACTGGGCTCGAACCAGTGACCCCCTCCTTGTAAGGGAGGTGCTCTC
>NZ_VXCT01000041.1:0-44504 GCF_052850535.1 Shewanella sp. 1180_01 | reverse complement strand
ATTCAAGCTGACTTGTCTACCAACTACGCATCTTATGGCCTTTCACCGCGTAGAACAGGATGAACAGATAACAGGGCAACATCACAATATAACCGCCCTGCATGCCCATATCTGTCGCCGAGCTCATTAAGCCCCAAGACACTGGACCAAAGGCGCCACCAGCAATCCCCATAATGAGAAGCGCAGAACCCGTACTGGTCAATTTGCCCATCCCAGACAAAGCTAGCGGCCATACTGCAGGCCAAACGATCGCATTGGCTAAACCAAGGAAGGCAATCATCAACAGGGTGTCAGGTAGCGCGACACCACCAAAAGGCACTAACACAACATTCGCGATAGCGTAGGAGTTATTGTCGCCGAACAAAATACCGCATGTCAGTAATAAACCTAAAATGGCCGACACCATCAAAGCCTTATGCTGTGAAATAAAGCGAGGAATTAACAGAATACCAAGCGTGTAACCTAGCACCATACACACCATGGTATAGGAGGTCATCACCCCGTAATGTTCAACCCCGAGTGATAACGCAAAAGTGCCGATAGTGTCACCGGCTATCACTTCCACCGCCACATAAAAAAACAGCGCTAGCACGCCAAAAGCTAAGTTAGGGTGAGACAGCGCCGCTTTAAGTTGGCCTTTATCGGTATTTTCAACGGCTTCATCTTCATTAGATAATTCTGGTAATGGCGACTTCTTCACCGCTAACGCCAAAATGCCGATAAAAATCGCCATGCCTAAATAAGGGAATACTAGACCATCAGCCATTTCTTCAATTTGAATTTGAGTCAGCTCAGTACCTATACGGTCTTTAAAGCTGTCTAAAATCAGTGCAGAGAACACCACAGGCGCAATCACGCCCGCACCTTTGTTCAAAATGCCCATCACGCTCACACGGGCAGCGGCGGATTCTTCAGGGCCTAAACGCACCACATAAGGGTTAACCGCAGTTTGTAATAGGGTTTGGCCTGTGCCCATCACTAATTGGGCCAATAGGAACAAGGCAAATATTTGGGTTTCCGCGGCGGGGATAAACAGTAAACCCGCCAGCATCATCACGCCCATGCCGATCGCCATGCCATTCTTATAACCGACTTTGCGAATAAGCCAGGCGGATGGCAAGGCAGTAAAGGTCACTGCGATATAAAAAGAAAACAGGATCAACGACGCTTGAAAGGGATTGAGTTGCAATATTTGTTTCAAATATGGCATCAAAGACCCATTCAACCAAGTGGCGAATCCCAGGATGAAAAAGAGAGCGGCCACTATGGCCATGGGGAGAAAGCTGCTTTTTTGCTGGCTTTTATCGAGTGTCATTTCCATAAACCTGCTTCTTATAGTAATTAATTATTGAGGTGATAACGGGGTTTACATTAATGCCTAAGTTCCCGAATATCCGTATCGCGACTCGTCCGCAATGGCTAATGTTATCATCCAAACGCACCATTGTTTCAGTGATGTTAAAACAAATAACACAAAAAGACAACGCTGTCATTTAATAAATTCTCGCGAATATTCCCTCGTAATCATCAATTGGCCGATAGCTAAGTTGTAACTCACATCCATAAAATAATGTAAAAAAAGCCGCAGACACTGAGTGTGTGCGGCTTATTTCAAGCGATTAAGCGAACTGACTAAATCCTGACAAAAATATTGCGGCGATACATCCAATATAAAACCAGCCACTGCACAGCAAGCAAGCTGACAACCGCAGCTAACGTTTGAGCGCTTTCAGGCAAGGCCTGCACTAAGCCGCCAAACACGCTTTGGGCGATATATTTCCAATCCACTAAGCTCGACGCTAAATAAATGATGATGGCGTTGGTGCCTATCACCACGAAGAAAAAGGCGGCTTTTTGCCACTTAAGCACATCGACTAAGGCATAGAACACTGCCAGCAGAATCATGCTCCAGCCCGACGTCACCAGCACAAATGAACTGGTCCACAGCTCTTTATTGACCGGAATGACAAGATCCAACAACCAACCTAAGGCTAAGCAAATGCCACCCGCAGCGGCGAGCAATCCCACTTTAGCCCACTCACCTTTAGGGTGGGATTTAACAATAAAGTGGCCGACAAACACCCCCGCTAACGCATTGACTATGGCGGGGATAGTCGACAATAAACCTTCAGGATCGGGTGTACGTCCCTGATAGCTCACGCCGGGTAATAACATCGAATCGACATAGGCATTAATGGATTCCGTTAGCGAGAGCACGCCTGCCTGTCCACCAGGGAAAGGTAACCAAAGTTGCATTGCGCCATAACCAAGCAAAATACCCAAGGCGACGATAATTTGGGTTCGTAGACTCGTATGCCACACCAATAATGCGGCAAAGAACCATGCAAAGGCGATACGGCCTAACACACTGGCATAGCGAATTTTTTCAGGATCGGCAGGCGCGCCCGTACCCCAACCGTGATTGTATAAAATGCCCAGTAGCAGCAATAAGAAGAGTCGTTTAATCCCATGCCGATACACAGGTAACCGCTCACTCAGGGGTAATTTATCTAAACGTTTGGGAGATAAACCTAAGGCCACACCAGAGAGGAAAATAAACAGCGGAAAAATCAAATCGTAAAACCGAAAGCCGTGCCATTGGCTATGGTGCATCTGTTCATCCCCCCATTGCCAACCTGCCCAGCCCGTTAGAATAAGCAAGCCACCAAACAGAGCCTCACCGCCCAAAATCCAAAACATATCGAAACCGCGCAGTGCATCCAGCGACATCAACCTAGGTTTATTCACCTTTACTGGCGCAATTGCATTTGTCTGTGTCGTCCCCATGCCATCATCCTTTATTATTGTTATTAAAAGCTTTTAGTAAAGTTGAGCCAAACTAATGCTGTACAATAAAAAAACTTAGCCCCTGTCATCAAAATACGACAAGGGCCAAGGTTAACGCTTTGCTCACTCAACGCACACTAAGGGCGAACATAAACTGCATTTCCAGCAATGTAGTTTGCCTGCACTTTGTTCTGCGCATCGAGCAAGACAAAGTCAGCCCTATGTCCCAGTGCTAAACGGCCAGCCTTATGGTCAATCCCGAGGAACTGCGCGGGATAAAGCGCCGCCATTCTTAAGGCTTCCGCCAAAGGTAAACCCAACAAGTTGACGGTATTATTGACCGCTGTCGCCATATCGAGCACACAGCCCGCCAGCTCACCGGTCACGGCATTTAATCTGTCGCCTACTCTCAGCACTTTTGTACCAAAGAGCTCGAAGCTCGTCTCATCGTCCATACCGACAGGTGGCATAGCATCGGTGACTAACATCATCTTGCCCCTCACTTTTGCCCTTAGTGCAACCTTTGCCGCCGCTGGGTGCACATGGTGACCATCGACAATCAAACCACACCACGCGGTTTCACTCTCAATCGCCGCGCCAACCATGCCCGGCTCACGGGAGCCCAATGGTGACATCGCATTATAAAGATGGGTAAAGCCCGTCGCGCCTGCCGCTAATGCTGCAACTACAGTGTCGTAGTCGGCATTAGAATGGCCCAAACACACCTTCACGCCCGAAGCGACAAACGTGCGGATCACCTCTGGCGACACATTCTCAGGCGCAAGCGTGACGACTTTAATCCCCAGATCTTGACGACAAAATACCGCGAGTTCAGCATCGGTTATGTCGCGAATAAAGCCCTGCGGATGTACACCTTTTTTAGGCACAGATAAATGTGGCCCTTCAAAATGCACCCCTAAAACGCCTGCGCTACCTTTGACTAAAGCCTCGGCCACTGCATCGGCCGCATTGGCCATCACGCTGACATCATCTGTGATAAGCGTAGGTAAAAATCCGGTAGTGCCAAAACGCGCATGGGCACGGCCGATAATCTCAATACAATTAACACTCGGTTCGGCATTGAATAACGCCCCGCCGCCACCGTTCACTTGCACATCGATAAAACCTGGCACCAGCGTTCCGGCTTGGCGGATTTCCTTCGCGCCAACAACCGTATCAAACGCCAGAATGTGCCCGTCTTCAACAGTCACTGGCACATCTTGATGGAAATATTCACCATCAAAAATACGCTCGGCGATCAGGGTGATTTTCATCGCAAACCTCTTTCAATAAATAACACGAGTGACTTAAGTCTTTAATTTCGGCAGCTTAGAGCGTTTGCGTCACTTTTTTAAGGCCAGCCGGTTGGTCAGGGTCGATACCGCGGGCAATCGCAACCGCAGCCACGTCGATATAGAAACGTTGTAATAAGGCTAACGGCGCCACACGGGGGTGAATATCGGTCGAGGTTTGATTCAGATGCACTAAATCGGCGCCGCGTTGGCTCACATTTTCAATCTGTTCGATGTGGCTAGCGTAGGATTCATCACCAATGCACACATCGACAATAGTGAGTTTTTTCTCAACTAAAGTCACAGGACCGTGGAGGAACTCGGCGCTGCTGAATGCTTCGGCATGGATTGAACACACTTCTTTTAACTTAAGCGCGATTTCCTTAGATACCGCATAACCTAAACCACGGCCAAGTACGACTAAGTTCTTCACGTCTGCAACGGATTCTGGTGTGAGTTGTGGCTCAGCGTCCACCGCCGTTTGCAGCGCTTGGGGTAAAGACGCTACGGCGCTAGCGAGCGATTCGCTTTGAGTCCAAGCGGCGGCGAGTTGTAAAATCGCCGACAAGGTCGCGAGGTAACTCTTAGTCGCGGCAACCGCTTTTTCTTCGCCGGCGCGTAAAGGTACAACAACATCGACGATATCTTTAATCGGTGCGGTTTCATCATTCACTAAGGCAACACAAAAAGCGCCGGCATTTTTTGCCATACGCGCCTGCGCCAAAATATCAGGGCTGCGGCCAGATTGTGAAATCACAATCACTAAACCGCCTTGGAGTTTCAAGGTCTTACCATAGACACTCGCCACTGAAGGGGCGGCGGCAAACGTCGGTACGCCCGCTTCGATTTCAAATAAGTACTTAGCGAACACACCCGCATGATCCGATGAACCACGACCAACGATCATTACAAAACGGGGATCGAAGGCGCGCAGCTTTTCACCTAACTGCTGCATGATTTCAGCGTTAGCGTCTAACTGACCAGCGATTTTTTGCGGTGCGGTGCGAGCTTCTTGCTCCATAATAGTGTTTGTCATGTTTTTTACCTTCACATTCGATGGGGTTCAACTTCAGTGGCTATACACTGAAAACGACTTATTTATTAAATTCTTGCTGGGCGAAATACATAGCACCGAGTTCGGGTGGGGCTAAGGTTTCTGAAATTTTGGCAACCACATCGGCACCGAGCCAGGCTTGTAAAGGCTCTGCAAGGCCACCGATCATCGAAAAACGCACCGGATTTAGGCTAAATAGCTTACGCGCCATGTCGCTAATATAATCTGCGCCCTCTTGCACTATCGCCGTCGCGACCGCGTCACCTTCACTGGCGCAATCGAGCACACTTCTGGCTAATGCGGCGTAGCAACTTGATGATTTACCAGCTAGATTTTCGACAATACCGAGCGCATCGGTGGCCTTAAAGTAGCTCAGCAGCATGTCGGTTAATCGGGTTGGTACTGCAAAGCCATCGAGTGCTAACAACACGTGTTCGGCGGCTTTTAATCCCAGCCAAGCACCGCTGCCCTTATCACCTAATGCAAAACCATAACCGCCAATACTCAAGCTGGTATCACCAACATGGGCATAACCGCAAGAACCTGTGCCCGTGATGATCACAGCGCCATCGGCACCACGGTGGGCACCAATACAAGCCGTATGCAGATCTGTGGTGACATACATGGCCGCAAAAGGATGCTGCCAGTTGATCACGTCTTGATATAACCTAGGGACATTTACGCCAGCAAGACCAAGACCCGCCACCAGCAAGTGACTATCGCTCTCGTTCATGCCCGCATCCAGCAACGCCAGGCGAGTCGATGCTTCAATGGATTCAAATGTTTGCGTGAGACCATGCAGTGGATTTGCACGCCCAGCAACACCTGTCCCTAAAACGGTACCGTCTGCGCAGTAGATGGTGGCTCGACATTTACTGCCGCCGCCATCTACACCTATAAACAGTTGTTGATCTTTTGTCTGGACTAACCCCATGACACCCCTCTTCACCTATCAATGCAGCGCTACCGTTGCTTATTATTTGCCGTTAATACAGCGCTCAACTTTAGTTAACTCAATGTTACAGTAAAAATGACAGCGTTGTCATTTACTTTTTTAAGTGATTTATGATCTAAAATCAAATTTAGGAAATCACTGACACAGAAAAACAAAAAGGCTGTATTTTATTTTTAAAATACAGCAAGATATAAAAACCAATTTAGTTAACGATTAAACTTCTGCCTTTACGAATACCATCGGCAGCAATGGCGCGGATCTCAATCGGTGCAGTAACCGCCTGTCCCGCTTGATAAGCTTGCCATTGGCCATTTAGGCTTCGGTATTCAAGCTTGAGCCCGGGATAGGCGATATTGGCAAACAGCTTGCCCTCACGGATCTCAGCACCGACCGTCGGTACGCGATAATCAATCCCCGCTTTATCTAGCTTAATAAACTCTTTATGGCCTAAGGTATTCGCGAGTTGTTGCCAATCCTTTGCCTGTGCATCACGCATGGCTAAAGTAAAAGCACCCGAGCTTTGATTATATACAGCGCCTTGATATTGATAAGGTACTTCCCACGCGGCTTGATGCCAAGCACGCTCGGCCAGCATCAACAAACGCGGGAACACCATATATTCAATCGTATCGTCACTGCGAATCGACTCACTCCAAATCTGCCCTTGCAAGCCAGTAAAAGGTTTGCCTTTCTCCCTTGGACCCGAGACTTTGTTACCCGCCTCATCGAGTTTTATTCTGTCGTCCGCTTCGAACGGCTGATTTTCAATATCGGTCCATTGCTCGGCATTGGCGGCTAAGTTATCAGGCATAAAGCTAAAGACTTTATGGCTGTTGGTCGCACGACTCGCCCAGTAATAACCATGCTCCTTGGGATCGGCCTCGTAGGGGAAGTCAAAGTACAGCACCTCAGGATTAGAGAGCACGGTTTCCCAACCAAGATTCGCCTGCTGATTGGCGCGCTCATAGCCTTTATGGGCAATCACATCCCAAATATTAGACTGCACTTTAGCGGGCATATTCTCAGGGCGAACATGGCTCATGCCATCGCTCCATCCTGCAGCTTCAATGCCTTTGGCCGCTAACATAGTCGAAATTCGCTCGATAAAATAAGCGCCTAGGTCATCTATCGACTTAACGCCTTTATCGTTATTGGCGACAAATGCTAAACACTGGGGAGATTGTTTCCAAGCTCCCGCCGTTTCATCGGCACCAATGTGGTAACGCGTCAATGGTTGACCCGCGGCTTGGTGTAACTTGGCAATTTCATCAATTACCTTATCGACAAACTGATAGGTCGACTCCATACACACGTTAAGCGTGTTGTCGTCGTAATATTGCACTGAAGAATAAACCGTTTTGTCGTTTGCATCGGATAACAAATATTGCTCAGCTGCAGTGGTTTGCCCTTCAGCTTGCAATTGACGCTCGCCCGCATCTAACGCTTTTACCGCTGTGCTAGCTTGATTTGCCGTTTCCTGCACAGGGACAACCTGCACTTTGCCCGTGTTTTTAAGCTCTACGTCTTCAGCCTGTAATCGACGAAAACGCGCATCCATCGCTTTAATCGCGGCGCGGCTATGACCCGGCATATCCATCGATGGGATCACTTGAATTTGACGCGCCTCGGCATATTTCACTATGTCGATATAGTCTTGTTTGGTGTAGTAGCCATTGACGCTAGTATCGCCAAACGGTCCACTGCCTAACTGCGGTAATAGGCAGGTATTTTCATCTAAATCATGGCAACGTTTACTGCCGATGTCGGTCAGCTCTGGTAGACCGTCGATTTCGAGTCGCCAACCTTCATCGTCAGCCATGTGTAAATGCAGTTTATTGAGCTTATAAGCCGCCATTTGGTCGAGCAAATCCAGCAACAATTGTTTGCTGTGGAAATTACGTGCCACATCAATGTGCATACCACGGAACGGATAACGTGGGCTGTCTTCAATGGTCATTGCATTCACTTTCAGCGAATTCACATCCACGAGGCTTGCTAATGATGACAAACCGTAAGAGAAGCCCGCCGCATCATTGGCAGCGATCACAATTTCAGTTGGCTGAATATCTAAGCGATAACTGCCCTCATTCCCTTTTTGGCGGGCAAACTTCACCGTAATGCCACTCGCAGATTCAGCCACCCCCAGGCGAGCTAAACGTGCCACCGCCGCCGCAACTTGACTCTTTTGCTCTGGGTTATCTTGCTGATATTCGAGCTTAATACCACCAGCAAGGGATACTGGTGTATCAGTTGAATGGATCTTCACCTTTTGTGGCGTTGGGATAATGGTATCCACAGCCAAGGCGGCATCTTCACTCACGCTTTGATTGTCTTTAAATAATTGCGCGGCATCGGCTGGCGCGAGTTTATCCGTTTCAGTGCGTTGATATTGGGTTTTAAAATTCGTAAACCCTTCAACATACGGACGCGTCTCTAAACCCGTTTCGGCATCTTTCCCTACCTGAGTGCTGGCGATAATGACGGGTTCTAATCCGTTTGCTGCGAGGTAATAGTTTGGCATAGCGTCGGTTTCAGCCAATTGCCACGGCTCACCACGGAACGTCAGTTGCTTTTTCTCACCCTTAATAAATCCCTTAAAAGCGGCCGTTGGCGTAATACGATGTAAATCACCTTTAACGTGCGTTATCGTCAATTCACCGCTTTCAACCGATTGCACTGGGCGCATTTGGCTTAAATAAATCTCCCAATCCTGGCTGGCTAAATCCATACCGGGCACGAAATCAATTTGAGCGACAAAACAGCGACCATCGGCTTTATCTTTTAGGCACTTATCGTCTGGCACATTGGTCACGACACGGTAAGTTACGACTAACGAATCCCCGAGTTGTTGTAACTGCGCTTGAGTTAATGCGTCCTGAGCTTGCTGTGTTTGAGCCACAGCCTTATCGGCTGACGCTGCGGAAGGCGTCACAGGCGCCTCGGTACAGGCCGCTAATCCTAAAGCCAGTAAAATGGCGCTTGCTGAGAGTGTTTTATTCATGATTATCCTTATCTAGCTCCAGAAATGGCTACAATCTGAAGGAAGTTACTAACGTCCGCAGTCTTTCCCCTTGGTGAAACAGTCGCTCGCTCGAGTGCGCTAAGTGCTCGCTATCGAGTGAGGCTGAACCAGAGACATTGGCAAGATCATTTAACGTACGAGAAATCGCTTCGGTGACGCAGGTTTGCTCCTGCGCCGCATGGGAAACTTCGATGTTCATATTACTGATATTTGAGACTAAATCAGTCACTTTAGTGAGTACTAACTTAATTTCTTCCGAGCGGTTCACGCCCTGAGTCGAGAGGGCTTGGCTCGCTTGCATCACAGTGACCGTTTCTGCCACTCGGCTCTGAACCTGCTGGATCATTTTCTGTATTTCACCTGTGGCTTGTTGAGTTCGGCTCGCCAACGTGCGCACTTCGTCGGCCACCACAGCAAAACCGCGCCCTTGTTCACCTGCCCTTGCCGCTTCAATGGCAGCATTAAGCGCCAGTAAGTTGGTTTGCTCGGCAATACTGTTGATCACCACAACCACTTCATCAATCTTTTGGGTTTCTTGCTGTAACTGTGAGACGGACAATGCCGAGCGGGCTAATTCAGATGCCAGCTTGCGGGTAATGTCTAATCCCGAATCAAACTGCCGCTGACTGTCATCGACCGCTTTATCAGCCTGACTCGCCGCATCCGCGGTGCGCTTGGCATTAATGGCAACTTCGTTAGCACTGGCGCTCAACTGAGTTACAGCCGTCACAGCGGCCTCGGTTTCTTTTAGTTGGGTTTGCACGCGATCATTGTTGGTTTGCGACAGCGACCCCAGCGCTTTGGCATCGCCCAGTAATTGCCCTGAGGTTTCGTGCACTTTGGAAATAGTGCCGTGGATTTGCTCTACAAAACCATTAAATGCCTTGGCAAGCTGACCAATCTCATCCTGACTCTCGACGGGTAATCTGTGGCATAAATCACCTTCACCGCTGGCAATTTCTTCCATAGCGCGGACAACATTCTCCAGTGGATTAATCACTAAACGTTTAAGAATGATAAAGATAACAATTAAACTGCCACCGAGAATTAACAGCGCCTGCAAGAAATAACCTAAGAGTAAATCTGACAACTGAGCGCGAATGGGCAACATAGAAAACTGAATGGCCAATTGGCCCGTCGGATTGCCTTGGTCAGCAAAGTGAATTTCACGTTTTACCAAATACTCATCGGCCACCGTTTGAGCCTGTTGACTCTCGGCTAACACTTTACCGCGATGGTCGCTCACGACGATATGATAAATCTGTGCAGATTTAAGCATCACAGACAACACGGCTTGGATTTGTTCATAATCGTAGGTGAAGATGGGTTGCGCCATAGTGACTTGCAAATTGGCGACGGTATTGTCTTCAAACTTAGTTTCACTGGCGGCCAATTTATCGCTCGCCAACCAGTAAGATGCACCGAACAAAACGCTGACTATCATAAAAATCGCTGCCGCTAACCCAATCTGTACTTTTAAGGCTAATGTTTTCATTATGTTGCACCTTGCATACTAAAGAGATCTAACCATAATTCTTTGCGTTCTATTGGCGTTAACGGGCTTAAATCAGGCGTATCGAGGCGGATAATGACCCGTTGTTCAAACTTAGCCTCACGGTATAGTTGCTCAATTTTTAGCTCGCGATTGAACATCTCATCAAAAGAGCCGTCGCTGACCATACTTTCAAGCCCGGCTAAAATGGCCGCCGCGAGTTCGGGGCGCTTAGGGGACACAAAGAAATAAGCTGGCGAGCGATATTGCAGCAGAATATGGCTATCAACCTTTAGTGCGGGATCGGGATGACTTGCAAGTTCTTCACCAATTTCCTGAGCGCCGAGGGCAAGATAATCAAAACGCCCACCTTCTAACATGGGGTATAAATTGGTGTACTGATAACTCGTCACGACGGGTAATCCATTGGCCCCTAAAATAGTGGCATCGGGCCAATAACGATTTTGCCCCGCCTTTAACTGCCTAAAATCCGCCATGGTTTTCACATTTGCAAATCGCGTTTCATCCGCTTTGCGGATAATCAGCAGTCGATTACCGAGTAATCCTTTAAACAATGGAATGCGCACGGGTAGCACAGTTTCTTCTAATTCTTTTGAGGTCATACTCCAAAACACATCGACTGTTCCAGCCAGTGCTTCTTCGACCTTGCGTTTTTGATTCATTTGAGTCGACATTTGCTGCACTTTATAGCCGCTATCCGAACGGCGCAGTGCTTCCTTAAGCAAATTTAGCTGCCAAGTCTGCTGTATGGTGGTGACGATTGTTTTTGAAATCGGCGCCTGAATGTGAGAAACGTCAGACTTAATGGCGTCAGAGGAACCAGAATTAGAGTTTGAATTTGAATTTAAATTTGAATTAGCTGCAAAATGACTTGAGGCAATATCGGCTGCAAACACAGCGAAGGATGAGGCTGAAAGCCCCGTCAGAGCCATGATAAACAGTGACCAGCAAGCTGCTCGTTTAGTGATAAGTGTGCTCGTTAGTGTAAAAACATAACGAATGACACTCGTCATGCCCGTCGCAATGACGCGCATCGCAGCCGTTAAATGAATCGCCATAAATTGCAGCCTCTTTTTATTATCTGGTTTTTACCAGTGAGTTTTATTTATCTATGCCGCTAACGTTCAAATGCTGAGGTAGGCATTGAAGTCATATTGTAAAAATACCCTAAAAAAATGGCTGGGCACTGCTTACAGTACCCAGCCCACGCTAGTTTCTGGGGAGAGACTATCAAAATATCAAAGACAAACGTATCGCCGCCCGACAGCAATACTCCTGCCAAACACATGAAAAGGAGACCTCATCCTCTCATGCAGACCTTACAAACAACGTATCACACAAGCGGATGACAGCGTTGTCATTATTAAAGTACACAAGAAAGAACAGGATTTCTACATTTTTTTGACAATTATTGTTATTTTTTATGAATAGACATACCTAGTCATTATTATTCAATGGCTTAAATGTTTAATTTATTTACTCAAGCTTATGTGACAACGTTGTCTTTCATTGGTAACATGGCGATAACATGACAAAGATCACGGTAGCTATCGATGAGTCCCCTTAACACATTAGTGCCCAGTAATACCCAATCTGCTCCGCGCTTAACTCGGCACTACCGAAACCTCAGTTTGATATTGCTACTTTGTGGAGCTTGGTTATTTTGGGCGAGCCATTTTCATTCGCCATTTGATCTTATCCAAGAATATGGCCGCTTTATTTTTCTGGGTATTACAGGAGCGATATTTGCCAGTTCGACGGGAGCTGGCGGTGGAGTCATCTTTATTCCCGTTTTTTCGAGCCTCAACTTTAGTGAGTCTCAAAGTGTTGCGACTTCATTTATGATCCAATGCTTTGGTATGACAGCAGGCGCGATTTCATGGTCACTGCATTATAAAAAGCGTCACCGAGAAGATGCCGCATGGTCTGGTTTTGTGAAAGCAGCATTACTTGCCGCCTTCTTTTCTGTCTTAGGTTTCTGGAGTAGCCAATTACTACAGCTCAACTTCCCCTCTTCGCTACACACAAGTTTCAGCATCTTCTCGATTGTACTCGGTATCGCCATCGTTATTAGTAGCAAAAGTAGCACGCCAATAACTCGTGCTATAAGGCCAGTCGATTTTCTTTGGCTCGCTCTCATTGGCTATTTCGGCGGCATTATCACAGCTTGGTTATCGGTAGGCGTCGGTGAATTAGTCGTCATTTATCTGATGTTACGGGGACTATGCGCCAAAATGGCGATCGCCACCGGCGTCATTGTCTCTGCAATTACAGTTTGGTCGGCAAGCCCTATTCATATTTTTTCAACAAATAGCCATGCCCTCTTTGAGTTAGTGTTATTCGCAGGCCCAGGTGCCGTTATCGGAGGATTACTCGCTCGTAAATTAGCGCTATATCTCCCAGTAAAAGTATTAAAACTTTTTTTCTCCATTTGGATAATTTTGACGGGAGTTGTTATGCTGTAAGTTAAAATAGACTATAAAACTCATAAAACGCACAAAGCCTTGAAGATAGAATTTAATTAAGTACTCTTAGTTTAAATACTACTCGCTCAAATAATGCACTAGAATAAATCTTGATTCAGTCGCTATTTATTTAATGGTGGAAAGCCAACTTCAATAACTAAGCATGTACGTGGTAAGTGGCTCTTGTGTACCGTTGTTCCATGTAAAAATTTTGCGTCATGGCACACAAGTCGACCTGTTTTTGATTTGACAAGATATTGTTTCTCAGCCGGATATTCGTAACAATGATTCCCTCGCATAATACTGTTATCTCTATCATTAATAAAAACCAAGTCGGCACTTTCATCTGGTACATCGGTATAATATATTGCAACTAGATGAGGAATCGTCCAGTCATTATTAGCATGCCTATGGGCAATTGCATCACAATTATACGCCATCCTATTCGCCCAAGTTCGGTGATACTTAAGCTTCTTTACATCACGAGTATTATGGAACCCCAATAAAATAGCGGATTCAAATATACGTCTCAGAATCCAATCCCCTAAAGGGTTAGTTTTGAAGTTTAATAATTGTGGAATTGGATGGGTTTTGTAAAGATGTGCAGTTGATAATGCCCGTCCTCCTTTCGCATCAGGAACGTTCCCTTCATTGATCACATCAGGAAGTGAAAACAGCGTTTCAAGTGTACTGTATGTTTCGTGTTTACCATCAAAACTATCATATTCGTCGAAATCAAACACACAAATAGCTTGTTCAAATACAGGCACTAACATTTAATATCCTCATGACTATCTACTTAAGCGTCTTACCTTCAACAGCGCGCATTAATCCTTCCAACCATTCTCTATGATTTAAGAGTAAGGTTTCAGCTCGCCCAACTAAGAGGTCATTATCAGAGAAAAGTGTCTCACAATGTTTCATTTCTTGCTGAGATAAAACTGAATGATTTGTTTTAAATTTCATTCCATATAAAACATACAAAAAATTCTTATGATCAAATAAATCAAAACGACTAAAAAAGTCAGACTGATGCGGAGGACGTAATTTGAATCTAGCTAAGCGCTGTTTTAACTCAAATGAAATAGTATCCTCTTTTTGATTCTCTAACCAAAATGATGAATCTTTCCGGTCAGAAATACAATAGTGCAACTTAATGAAGTCAACAACACGCTCCCAAACATACGTAATAACACTATTATAATATGAAGTAGAGACGCTAATATCCTCTATAGTTCGAGGGAAATGACGAGCTAACAGTTCAGCAGAAAAATCGGAAACTAATATAGATGTCGCCTCAAGTGGCTCAACAAAGCCTTGGGCCAATCCTAAAGCAACACAGTTTTTATGCCAAAACTTCTTCCTATAACCAATCTCCATCGGAATTTTCCGCGGCTTGAATTGAACTTTATCGACTTGTAAGTAATCAGCATATAACGTTAAAGCCTCCTCATCACTCATGTGCCGACTTGAGTACACAAAGCCAGTTCCGCGACGCGTAGTGAGTGGAATATCCCATATCCAACCAGCCTTATGGGCCGTCGCGGTTGTATAGGGATTGATATTTTCTCTTACATTCAGAGGCACTTGCTGCACCAAAACAGTATCCGTCAGTAACTCGCTTGATTTACTTTCAAAAGGAACTTTCAGTACTTTATCAATTAGGATCGAAGAAAAACCACTGCAATCCACATAAAAATCAAAAGCTAACGATGAATTATCAGCAGTAATTAAATGTGAAATCAGTCCAAATTGATCCTGTTCAACTCCTACAATAGTGGCAAATTGATGCTTAACATTAAACTTTTTTTGTGCGTTCTTTGCTAATAAGCCTGCAAACTTTAATGCATTAAAATGATAGGCATAAGATAAGGCCCCATCATAGTCTCCCGAGCCTTTACGCTTAGGGGATAAACCTAAGTCACAAATCCTTGCCTGAATGCCAACATCATCAAATGGACGTTGACTCGCGTGAGAAACCCAGTAACTTGAGACATCAATACCTGCAGGGTAAGGGGCATCGAAAGCATGATAGTAATGGTTGTCTCCATGCACATTTTTATCGAGCCAATTAACAAACTTGATTCCTTGCTTAAAAGTCGCATCGCAAGTCAGCAATAGCTCTGCTTCGGAAATGCCAAACCGCTTCAATCCCTTCGCTAGATATGGAACACTTCCTTCACCTACACCGATTGTTGGCACATCTAACGACTCAATCAAAGTAATCTCTATTTCAGGATCATGGCACAACTCAGCCCCAAGGTGATTTGCAGCTAACCATCCAGCTGTTCCGCCCCCTATAATTGCAATACGTTTGATTTTCATAGTGTTTGTTTACCTATAAAAAAGCCCAGTCAAGACTGGGCTTTTGAATTACAACAAAGTGTTAGAATACAAAGCTAGCACCAAGTTTATATGTAGTTTCGCCTTTAAATGACCAAGCAGGGAAATCATCTTGAAGCGCAGGCTTAACTTCGGTACCTACGCCGGCAGCACCATATTGAACGTCATCTTCAGCTGTTAAGTTAACAATTTCAAGACGTAATGCAATAGCTTCTGTCACATTCCAACCTAAAGTCACATCGAGTGTACCAAAGGCATCATGCATACGGTTGCCGTAATACTTACCATATTCACGAACCATGTACTCAGAACGCCAGTTATAAGCGGCACGTGCTGAGAAATCATCATTCTCCCAGTAGCCGACTAAGTTAGCACTATGCTTTGATGACTCAGTAAACATACCTATGTTGTCAGTATAAACTTCTGAAGGTGCACTACCATCTGCATATGTATAGTTCGCATTAACACCGAAACCGTTATCAAATGCATGGTTTAACTGCAGTTCGACACCATCGATCTCACCACCACCGGCATTTTCATAGGTATTAACGGTCCAACTATCAGCTGGCACCTCTAAATCATTATTTATGATACCAATGGATTGATTAAACTCTGACGAAGCGACAATAAAATTACTTATGTCTTTTATAAAGTATGTAGCAGAAACAAGATTGCCATCACCATAGTAATATTCAAGACTCAAATCAGCCTGCGAGGACTTCATCGGCTTTAGGCCTGGGGTTCCTTTCGTTAAAGCTTCATTCCCTTTACGATCATCTGGGAATCCGGTTAAAGTTGCTAGGAACAAATTATCGTAGTTAGGACGGGTAATAGCTTGTCCTGCTGACATACGTAAGATCAAATCCTGCGCTAAATCGAATGAAATGTTGAAGCTCGGTAAGACATCACTATAGCTGTCTTTAACGCTATGAAGCTCTTCACTCCAACCTTGGTTAACAGCTAAGATATCCGCTGGTGAGTTATCAATCACATGACCGCTCGAAGTGACATCAGTCTGGATATAACGTAAACCAAAGTTACCGCGGAAACCTTCACCATCAAACGAGAACATACCATACATAGATAGGTTGTCTTCTTCGATTAAACCATAGGCTGAGCGGCTGTAGGCAAATTGATCAACCAGAGACTCTGTGGCATTAATCATAGCGTCTAGGTCAGCTTTAGGAATCGTCCAACCGTCATAACCTAACTTCATTGTGCCACTGTAAAGGTCTGAAGTTTTAAATTCATTTGTTTTGGTTGGATCATAGATGGCGCGGTATTCGCTTTTCTCAAACTCATGTTGTGTGTAACGAACACCTGTTTCGAACTTATTGATAACACCTAGGTCAAGGTCAAAATCAACATCTAACTGAAAATAAGTTTCTTCGTCAGAGTTAGGTCCTTTAATCCCCGTCCAAGTTGATGTACTCACAGTTGTATCTAATTGGTCTTGGGTAAAGCCCATATCACGACCATTAATATCTACCTGTTTACCTGTAGCATCTACAGTGCCAGCCCACTTAACTTGACCAAATTTATCACCCCACCAACCATAACCAAAGTTAGCACTCATTTGAGTACCACCTTCAGCTTTTGTCTTTCCTGCAACACCTGAAATTGCGAAACCATCACCTTTATAGTCAGCGTTCAACTCAAAGGTATCTGACGTCATCTCACCTTTACGCGCCCAGTTTTGGAAGAACACATCTGATGGCGCATTTTCAGGTGTGACACTTAACGTACAAACACCAGCAGCATTGAATTGTTTACATGCTGAAGGATTAGTTGTATTACCGGGTCCAGCGGTGCCATCTTTAGGGGCGCCAGCCCAGTTTGTATCAGTTTCAATATACATGTTAGCGCCAATACTATCAGCACCGAGTTTCAGTGATAGTACGTGCGCACCTAATTCTAAATTATCCGTTGGTCTGAATTGTAGTGTTGCATCTAGCGCAGTTCGCTCTTGCTGCTGCAAGAAACTAGATGGCTGAACAGAAGAACGTCCACCCCAATCTAAATCCGCTTCAGTACCAGTCCGTAAATACTCACGGTCAATATATGAACCCGCAACTAAAACACCAAATGTCTCGTCATCATTTTTCCAGCTATACAAACCTGATAATTCAGGTGCTACATCTTCATTTACAGTTCCATATTCGCCCTTTGCAGAAACAAATACAGAATTAGCATCCATATCTAGAGGCTTACGGGTTTTAACGATAACAGTACCGCCGATACCACCTTCAACAAGGTTGGCTTGAGTGGACTTGTACACTTCCATGCCACCAATCAGTTCAGAAGGTAACATAGAATAGTTGAACGAACGGTCGACGTTCATTTGATCGTACCAACCAGTAGACGCTACGTTCTGGCCATTTAAGGTGGTCAGAGTCATTAAAGGATCTGTACCACGGATAGAAACTGAACTACCTTGACCAAATGTACGACCCACAGTTACGCCTGGGACGCGACCGAGAGCTTGGCCGACATCAGAATCAGGAAATTTACCAATATCTTCCGCAGTAACAGCATCCACTACTGCGTTAGAAAATCGTTTTTCATTGATATTGGCCTTATTTGAAGCGCGAATACCGCGAACTTCAATTTTTTCAATATTTTCAGGCGCAGCGGTGGTTGCCGCGGCATCTGCAGCGACAGCGCTGATGGATACAGCACTGCCGAGTAGGACAGCAATATTTGTTGCTAGTACAGTTTTCTTAAAGATTGATGGTCGCATCTCGTTTCCCTTCCATAACTTTATTATCGTTTTAGTATTCATAACCATTCCCTGCGGAATGACAACGCTGTCATGTCTAGTGCAAACATTACACAATAATTAACAGCCTTGCCACAACAAAATAACGATGGAAGCAAAAAAATGTCATAAAGCAGAATTTTGAATCATACATTTTATCAAAAATCATTATAAAACATGAGCTTTAATATTATGACGTAAATTTACAACTCCCAGCATAATTGCAACAACGATAAATTAACGCCAATTTGTAACAATTCAGGATTGCTAAGCACATCAAAAGCTCGCACTATAAGACGTATAAGTAAGAAAATACTGATAAAAAATGTAAGCTTGTAAATTGCTAGTAAAGAATTTACGTTCATAGAACAGTTAACCCTTCGCGGCCTTAGATAAAGAGTTTTTACATCAATGAAAGTCACTATTAACGACGTAGCTAAATATGCTGGAGTGTCTATCAAGACAGTATCCCGTGTCACCAATAACGAACCTTCAGTGAAGCAGGCCACAGTTGACAAAGTAAACGAGGCGATAAAAGCACTTAACTACCAACCGAATTTAGCGGCGAGAAACCTCGCGGGTACTAAATCCTATGCTATTGGTTTTATTTACGATAATCCAAACGCTTACTACATTATTGATATGCAAAATGGGATCTTGGCAGCCTGTAAAGACAAGGGCTATGAACTTGTCATCCACCCTTGCAATGCCAAATCAGAGACCATTTGTGATGAGCTTACAGCACTAGTCAAATATTCTAGGCTAGCGGGGTTAGTGCTGACGCCTCCCTTGTCAGAAGATCCGAAAGTACTCAAAGCGCTTACTGAGATTGATGCTAACTATGTGCGCATTATTGCAGGCGAAAAAGGCAACGATCAGAATGGATTGACTATTTTAGTCAACGATAAATTTGGTGCAGTTGAAATCACCCAGCATCTGATTGACTTAGGCCACAAGCATATTGCGTTTTTAAGTGGGGATTTACACCATGAATCCACTAAAGAACGGTTACTTGGTTTTAAACAAGCATTAACAATAAATGGCCTAAAACTGAATGAAAACTACATAATTGAAGGGAAGTACTCATTTGAGTCTGGTGTTGACGGTGCGAATAAGCTTATTAAACTAAAACATCGTCCGACTGCGATTGTGGCTTGTAATGATGAAATTGCCGCTGGAGCACTTTTTGCGGCTCGTTTAGCGGGTTTAGATATCCCTGCAGACTTATCGATTGTCGGTTTCGAAGATAGCCCATTCTCACGTCAAACCTGGCCTAAACTGACCACAGTACATCAGCCCAATGAGAAAATTGCCCAAATAGCCACTGAGCTGTTAATAGCTAGTCGCCGTGAGCAAAAAATTGAGCAATTTAAAGTGTTTACACCAGAGCCTGTAATCCGCGACTCTTCCGCGGTGCCGTACAAATAAGTAATGTTGAAAGACAAAAACGCACTCGATTGAGTGCGTTTTTTGTTCTACAAAGCCAGTAGCTTAATGCAGTTTTAATTTAGGCCTGTGCCAGCGCAGTAGCTTTTGTGCGAGTCGATAGATTAATGCCGAAAACCAACCATATAAACTGCCTAAATGTCGTTGATACAAGGACACGTACATCAAGCGTGCTACATGCCCTTCGATAAAAAAGTCACCAGAGCGCAAATTACCCATCAAATTGCCCACCGCAGAAAAACGGCTTAACGATACTAACGAGCCGTAATCTTTATACACAAACGGCAACTCAGCTTTGTCTTGCAAACGATTAACAATGTTCTTATACAATCTATCAGCCATTTGATCGGCTGATTGAGCCCGTGGCGGTACAGCTTTACCATTCTCTAAAATGAGCGCCGCGCAATCACCAATCGCATAAATATCCTCTTGTCCTTTAACTCTCATGCACGCATCGACATCAATTTGATTACGTGGCGTGATCGGCAACGAGGTAAATTTTGCGCATACCGCAGGCCCTTTAACGCCGGCAGCCCACACCTTTAAACTGGCTTCGATAACATCGTCATCGGGCGTGACAAAACCTTGCGCCGTGACTTCTTTTACCTGTACACCTAAATGCAGTTTAATCCCTATTTTATCCAATACGGACTGCGCACGTGCACTCACCTTCTCAGGTAACTGGGGTAAAATTTTTGGAGAGGCTTCAATAAGATGCACATCGAGATGATGCTTAGAAATGTTTAGATAACCGTATTCTTTTACTGACTCGATAACATGATGCAGCTCGGCGGCAAGTTCAACACCCGTCGCACCCGCGCCCACAATACCAATGCTCAATTTACCTTGAGATTCATTTAACTGCAGCAAGGCATCAAGTAACTTATGATGAAATCGTTCAGCATTTTCTAAACTATCAAGAAATATGCAGTTTTCTTCGGCGCCCTTGGTATTAAAGGTATTCGATACACTGCCTAATGCCAGCACAAGATAATCATAAGACAGAGCACGATCTGCAAGTAATAATTCACCATCGTCACTGTAAACAGGTGCCAATTGGATCGTTTTGCCCGATGGATCGCAGCCTTCAATCTCACCGCGGACATAGCGATAACCATTTTTTAGGCCGTGATCGCGGTAAAGTAAACCATCGAGAGATTGATCAATGACCCCAACAGCAACTTCATGTAATTTGGGTTTCCAGATGTGAATAGGACTTCTGTCGACTAAACAAATGTCGAACCCTTGCTTATGACCCAGTTTTCGCCCAAGTTTTGATGCTAAGGCTAACCCTCCCGCACCGCCACCGACAATAACAATTCTTTTACCGGTCATAACATCCTCACTCACTGATAAATATACAGGACCACGCTTTGTACCTTATACCACGATTTCATTAAGAGAAAACTACTTTAGCGGCTACAGCATCTAGCGTATCGCAATACAGATTTAGAAAACTGCAATTTTAAACTCCAACAAAAACAAATTAAGCAGTTTATTCATCCAACAAAGTCAGATTCTAAAAATTAATTTAGCGTTAAAAACTAAAAGGGCCAAATAGGCCCTTTTAGTTAAATAAAATTCATTTGAATCACTATACCGCTTCTTCATTTTCCTCACCGGTACGGATACGAATCACTCGCTCGACATCAGTAACAAAAATTTTACCGTCGCCTATCTTTCCTGTGCGCGCGGTATCAACTATCACATCAATAGCTTGGTCGAGCAGATCATCCTGGATCACTAACTCTATTTTCACTTTTGGCAGAAAATCCACCATGTATTCAGCGCCACGATAGAGCTCTGTATGCCCTTTCTGACGACCAAAACCCTTGACCTCAGAAACCGTCATACCTGTAATGCCAATCTCAGCAAGGGATTCTCTTACGTCGTCTAATTTAAATGGCTTAATAATGGCTTCAACTTTTTTCATTAAAAATTCCTCATCCCTTGCAATAACATAAACAAACAGAATAACACTAGCTTACACGGGGTTAGGTCAACATTGAAGTGAATGTAGTACTTTACTCATAAAACACAGTTTCTACAAAATCGCTTTTAGCACATAAAAGTCTAAAAAAAGCACTATAACTATAGCGCTAGACTTTATACTTACATTCTAGCCAAAACTCGCTCGCGGGATGCAAGCGCAAAATAACAGGGATTTGTTATGAACACTCATCAAAAGGGCTTTAGCCTGATAGAACTTCTCATTTCACTTGCCGTCTTAACCATCTTGATTACTGGAGGAGTGCCATCCTTAACTGATGTTTATACCCAATATAGAGCTGATAGCAGCATACGAATTATCCAACAAACGCTACAATTTGCACGTAACCAAGCAATTACTCTTAATAGAAAGGTAACCGTTTGTGCTGTTATCGACCAGAAATGTGAGCAAAACTGGCAAGCTGGGCTAACTGTTTTTATTGATACTAACAGTAATAGCCAACTAGATGACAGCGATAAAAAACTTTATATAACAAATGCTTTTGATTCAAAAGACATAGTTAAATACAATCGTACGGCAATCCGGTTTCAACCTGACGGGCTGGCATCTGGTACAAATGGAACACTCAAATATTGTCCCTCATCAGCCACAAGCCCTTATTCTAGAGCTGTTATTGTTAATCAAGCTGGACGTGTACGTCTATCAAAAAACAGTAATATAAATTGCTCATAATCGAATAACAGGAAAATGATTAAATTAGACTAACCTTTTAAAAATATCGCAAACAACATATCTTTCTAAAAGTTATAGTCATAAAAGTCAAAAGATTGATTGTAAAATGACTTATCTATTTATGCTGAAACTAGCAACGTTCTCGCTTATACTTTGCAAAGAATAAGCGAGGATGATGATATGTGTAAAAAAAAGCTGGGCTTTACATTAGTGGAATTGATGGTCACTATCGCAGTTGCAGCAATATTACTGACTATTGGTGTACCATCAATGATATCACTCTACGAAGGTATCCGAGCAAATACTGAAATTGAAAGTATACAAGAGGCAATATCATTTGCTCGCAATCAAGCAGTAAGCTATGGCAATACAGTTAGTATATGCCCTCTATCAGGTTCTAGCTGTGGCAATGATTGGAGCAAAGGATTTAAGGTCTTCATTGATAATGGTACTCTTGGCACTCTTGATTCAACAAATGGTAGAACCGATAAAGTCATCAAAGTAGTTGATGGTTTTAATGATAAAGATTATGTTGAATATGATAAATCCTCAATTAGTTTTAATGCTGAAGGCCTAATCGTTGGTTCATTAGGTACAGGAAAAATAATTTACTGCCCAGGTAGTAAAACAAGTACTCAGTCAAAAGGTATACAAATAAGTTCATCTGGTCGAGTACAATCCTTAGCAACGACAGCCAACTGCAATTAACGATTTATTTTAAGTGCTTTCTATCAAGTCCTCTTGCGATTAGTGATTTAAAATCTCGATTGTCAGGGATGCACTCAATTACATTTCTAACATAGACTGATTGATTATCGAGAATACCTACCTCTGTAGATATAAGGCTTGCAGCTCTAAGGTCCGCTTCCTCCTTTAGCCAACTAAAATAAGCAATCTGCTCTCCTCTAGAGGTATCAATATAACATTTATAGGTTTCATCTAAAGAACCAGCAATTGCATGAGCAGTAACAAAACTCAATCCAACAACGACAACACTCGTTAAATTCTTCATTTCCAACATTCCTTAGGTGTTTTTTCACCAATTGAATTCATGGATATTGTCACGCATGGCGCGTCTCGAGATGCTTGAATACCTTGAGCGGTTGCAGTTACGGTAAACGCTCCAGAGCTTACGGATGAATCCACTTTATAAAGTTGATTTTCAACCACAAAAGGGTCCACTTTTAAACCCAACTTAACCATATCAGCAGTATATTCACGATTATCGAGATAAAACTGCTCTTGAAGATTAACAATACGCATAACTGCAGCGATTCCATCTCCGCGAGCTCCTTTAACAAGATACGCAGTATAAGATGGATAGGCAATAGATGCTAAGATACCTATGATAACCACTACAATCATTAGCTCAATTAACGTAAAACCTTCACTTTGCTTCATACTTAAGTTACTCATCAATGTGATAATAAATTCTATTAACTCCTAAGCCGCCACCAACACATTTTTCATCTCCATCTTTACAACCGTCATCGCCATCGATCTTTTCCATTTTGTCACCAGCTGCACCAATTCCAATAAGATACATATAGCTTTCACTTGCTCCATTAGGTGGAATAACAAGTTGTGGAGTATCCGGAACTCGCTCCCCCATTTCAAGATAATCTTTATTATTGATTGATTTGTAGGCGCGAGTCCCTTTATGCAGGTCAAAGCCATAAAGTCGCCCTAATCCAGAGACTAAACATTGATTCTCTGCTGAGTTATCACCAGGCACATATGAAGTAAAAAATACCCTTCCTTGAATAATTGTCGCACCAGCTAAACTCTTCTCACCAATACTTCCAAATTTATAATACCAACCACGTTTCTTACCAAAAGCAATGTTGTCAACTTCAGTTTCAGGAAGTGGTGAAGATACATTATATAAATCATTTAAGACCAAAGCATTTGGAATTTCGTTACCCTTTGTCCCATTAAATGATTTGGTTACTACATTGCGATCTTGCAATGTAAAAAACATATCTGAGCGCCACTTATCTGTTGGTATAGGTCTATGTCCACTACCAATAACAACAGCATCATATGGAATACTCTGATAAGTTTTAGTTACTTTTGTTTGGCCATTTTCGGTAACTGAAACCTCAGTTAAATTACTAAATGATGTTTGGGCTACTACAGGCTCAGCAAAAAAACGTCTATCTGTTGCGACGGTAGTTCCACCTAAGTCGGCGAATTTAAAGGCTGTCCAAGGCCTTACAGAGTCTTTTGGATTTGCACTCGGTAAGTCAATTCGCCAAATATTAGCACCAGTATCCGTAGCATAAATCCTATCCGTTAGCCTGTCTCCATTAGAATCTAACACAGCAACTGAATTAGGAATACTGTCTGTAATGCCTGGCATAAGTGTACTATTCCCTCCAGAGCTTGGTCCGAAGAAATGAACTAAAGTTCCAGTTTCAGCATCAACGATAAACACTCCACGCCCTTCAGTATCAGTCTCACCCACTCCACTACCATCTTTTGTTGTTGGGGTATAACCAGCACCAAATATCAATACAGGCTTAGCACTTGAAGGGCTAGTATTTCCTGATGGCCAGCCTGGAATCGTTGTGATTACCGGTTCCGACCAGCTTTGCCCCATTTCAGATATACCTAAGGACGCAGCATCTATCTTCCACATAAACTTAGGCGAGTCAGGAGCCGTAATATCCAGAGCATAGTATGACTTACCGCCCCGTCTCATACCGACAAATACCCATGCCTTTTCAATCGATGTAGAACCGGTCTTAACATAAGCAACGGGTGGACTGTCTAACCCGTATACAGAATGCACACCGGTTGGAACGTTGGCTCTTAATTCTCTTAAATTTGGTAAGAGCTCATAAGGCATAAAAGCCCAACTTTCATTAACAGCAGTTCCCTCATCTTTAAACATATGTAAGAAACCATGATTGGTCCCCATTAAAATACGGATATCAGGAGATGTCTTAGTACCAAAATTAATAGCGAGTGGTTTAGAATGTAACGGATCACCTAAAATATCCTTACGTTTGTCTGTTACACTGTTATCACCATCATCATCATCTACATCTGCCCCTTTAGCCCAATCAAATAGCTTAGTCAGTTGCCCCTTATCAACGCCAATATAATTAGCCAGAGCGGTTTCACCACCAGCTTTATTTTCAGCATTAGTTTTCGTAAAATCCGTTAAACCAGAACCAAAATTGCCATAAAGTTTACGCCTACTAGTACTTCTTAACACCTGTGCAGCGCCACCTAAGCCAACATCATTACCATCCCCCCCCGCACTAGTTGACGCACAAATTGCATCATCGGTCCAAATTGAACAAGCAGAAGACTTAATGTTTCCATCTAGACCAATAGCCTTATCGCCATTTTTATCAACTATGTCACCATTTCCTGTGACGGTAAATTTTTTAAGATTCCCCTGCCAACGAGGCCCCTTATTTGGTAAAAACATTGCGTAATAAACTGCATCGAAGGTTTGAGTACGATCAAAGTTATTACTGGCGATCGATGGTGAAGTAAAGCTTGCATTCACCTCAAGAATATTTGAAAACACCTTTTGAAGTGCCGCTTGTAGTTGCATAGCATTTTTTGCAGCGAAGTATTGTCCACCGCCTCGAGCGGCAGTTTCTTTCAATAAAGGCTCAGCATCATTAGCGCCAGAGCTAAAACCAATAGTATAAGTACTGATTGTTTGAACGTCTTCTATCTCACTATTAACATCATTTTTATTCATCCACCCAGCAAGGGCTGCCAAATAACTATTTTCATATCGATTAGAACTGCTAATACCAGGCAAGTTTTTTACATAACCATCTGCTGCAGTATCAGATGTAGGTTCGCCATCCGTCATATATACTACATAAGCTTTGTTCTGGCACTTCTGCAATGATAGTGGTGATTTATATTTCCCATCTTTCTCAATAGAAGTATCACGACTAGGACTTAATTTTGGGTCTCTATTTTCATAACCATACAAAACATTACCACCAGAATAATAACGATAAGCTTCATAGAGTGTTTCACACAATGGAGTATTCCCCCCAGCGACTAAATCCGGAACGATATCAAGTAAAGTTGACTTTGTTGTTTCATCAGTTCGCTTTATTCCATTTATAATGCGACCTCCATTATTTGAATCACTACCTGAACCATCATTATTTCGGTTAAAGACGGCAATACCAAAATCAACTCCAGGAGTTGTAACTATGGTATCTCCCACAACCCGTTGCGCGATTGCCATTCGAGTGTAATATTTTTTTGCTTTAGTAGAATGATACCAATTAATATATTTTTCGGTGTAAATGGTAACAGGCTGACCTGTACCTAGACCCGTTAACTTAGATTTATCTATTGCTACATTAATTTGCTCTTGGGTCGAGCTAGCATTTAGAACGGCATAAGGCACCGGAGATGCTTGAGTACCTTCGCCGTCGATAGGAAATCCGGTTGGTTGTCCTTTTGCATTTTTAATATTCTTAGAATCTATGTCTTCAAAGCAGTCGATAAGATGGATATTTGTGCCTTCAACAGGCAAATCCTCCCAACTCCCCGTTTGGCCAGAAAAACTATACTCACGTAGAAAGCCTGTAAACATGCCATAATCTTTTAAATATTCTAATGACGTAGCACAACCATTTAGTGAGTTTATGAAAAAACGTTGACTACTACTCTCAGGAACATCCGAGCTACTGCGACTAAAATAGAGTTTTGTGCTATCAGTGATTACATCGCCCCTTTGATAAAAAGTATCTGTATACTCATTAGTTCCCATACTTCCTGACGTATCAAAAATAATTAACACTTGCGGACGAGAACCTGAACGTGCTGTAGATTCGAAAACATATAATTCGGTATCGTCCGCAAAGCTCAACCCAGAAAGAATGACCAAACAAAACAATATAGAGACGGTAATTTTTTTAGCCCACATAATTAACTCCCGGTTAATACTTCTTGCTCGATACCAGCAACGACGGTCAACCGCCCCATGTCATCTCGGCCAAACTTTGCTTCACTACTCACTTCAACACGACGACACATAATTAAACTTGAAGAGCTCGCTTTTGAACTACGTTGACAAGTAACATCACCAGAAACCATCGGGGTAAAAGTATTAATTACACCAAAAGCCGCATCTTCAACTGTAGTAACAGCTGACATATTTGCCATGATTTTACCTTGCTGAGAAACGATTACTTTATCTTGAGCACCTATCGCTGAGGCCATCGCTCCAATGCGATCAGACCCAGCGCCTGACATTCGCATTGACTGAGTCGAATTCACAGCCAAAGCTACCCCGATAACAGTCATGAGTATAAGTACGATCAAAGAAAAAAATAACACTATCCCTTTCTGCTTTTTCATTAACTAACCCAGTTACTGTCTAATTAATACAGGATTCTCGAGAACTATTGTTGTCGAGACTACTTTTCGTCGAAAATGATCTTGAGTTGCAGCAATTTTTTTGTCACCTAATACATATTTCGTGTCATTGGTATAACTTGAATCTTCATCTGTCGAACGTACTAAAAGAAATATTCGAATAGCTACTAAACGTTGAAACTGTTCGTTATCCCACATTAGTGAAGTGACATTTTGTGCTGGCATAAATATATCAGCTGTATCATTACCATCATTATCAAAACCATACAATATCCGCATATTTTCAATACCCTCCACCAACTGCTCATAACTACCAGAGGTATTCATTCCACCATTTAATAATAAACGTCTACGAAGTACCGGTATCGAACCATCATTTTGAATGTAATAAACATGATGGACATATTCCCAAAATCTTCCATTGTCCAATGTAGGTGTGGATTGCGAACCACTAAAAATGATTGCTTGATTTGCCGTTGCACCAATATAGTATCGATTAACATCATTGGGATTAGTCGTAGGCGGGCCTGATAAACGCTTGATTTGTATTACATCGGTATTCTTAACTACATTAGTTAAACACGCTAAGCTTTCTGTTCCAACACCCGCTTCATAACCCCATAGCTTACGAAAATGGCTTGAGGTTGTATTAGGAAACGATGCATTATTAATCCCACCACCAATACAATCATCTCCAGTAGGGATAATGGCAGCCAACAATGTAGTATTTACACCTCTAACCAACTCTGTGCCAGTAATATCCCCCATGAAACCTAACTGGCTAATATCCCTTTCCATAAGTGCTAAGGCGATACGCCCATTTTCTTGCAACTGATTAAATTGACTCGTAGTGGTGACATTAGAGGAGGACATACTAAACATGGTAAATACACCCAGAGTTAAAAATAACCCAATGATCATGGCTACCATTAACTCGACCAATGAGAAACCAGCATGATTTGATAAGCCTTTACGCATTAACTTCACTTAATCAACCCCACCTAAAGGATTATTGTCGTAATAGTCAAAACTCGTCGACGATCGCTACTCGTACCACAAGATTGTACGAATGAATTGGCTTTGGCTGCACCGTCACTCAGTGCTCGAATACCTCGCCAACTCATGACAACTGTAACCTCTCCAGCTAAAGATGCCTTGATACAAGCGGTTGGTAGATCTAACCCGCCAACATTATGACCACCAACTTGTTCTGAAGCACCAAGAAACAACTGCTCCCACTGATACAAATCAGAAGCTGAAGTCTGAACATCTGAGCATACGTCATTTACATCATGCCCGACCCCAACATCACAAATCTTCTCCGGAGCAGTTAAATTACCTTTATAGGTGCCAACATAATTCGCTAGCTGCCCTCGATTTAATCTCATTCGATTAATAATATCATCGATATAATAAGAGGCTTGGGTTTGCTGAAATGACTCGAAGCTGCCACGCTTTGCAACGATATGCAGATTAAAAATACCAATTAAGCCAATGACTAAGATCACCAATGCAACAAGCACCTCAATTAATGAGAAGCCTCGTTGAAAGTCTTTTTGTGTCAATCGTTCGAATTTAGCCATATTTTTGACAAGCTTTTCAGCCATTTAACCTTTAAAAATCTTAGTCTTACGACAAAAAATTACCAACAGTTAATAATAGATGAGTAAAATGTAAGTAGCCAGTAACAATAGCATATAAGCATTGACATCATTATGCCTTGAATGAATTTGAAGCAATAAAAAAGAGGCTTATCGCCTCTCTTTTATAAATAACTTAACATCACATAGCTTTAGCGCAGTTCGGCAGGCACCGCAAAGACAGTGTCTTCCTTACGGCCTTCGACCTCAGTTACCACGCTAGGGGCGAGTTTTGCAATCGCTTGGACAACTTGTTGAACTAAGACCTCAGGTGCAGAAGCGCCTGCGGTAACAGCAACACGCGAAACATTATCGAACCAGCTTGATTCAACATCGTCAGCAGTATCCACCAGATAAGACTGAGTTCCGGTCTTCAATGCGAGCTCGCGTAACCGATTAGAGTTAGAGCTGTTTTTTGAACCAACAACAATCAACAAATCCACATCTGCAGACAGATTACGCACCGCATCTTGACGATTCTGTGTTGCATAACAAATATCGTCTTTACGGGGTCCTTCAATTGAAGGAAACCTTTTTTGTAACGCGGCAATAATGTCTAACGTATCATCGACAGATAAGGTTGTTTGGGTCACGAAGCAGAGATTGTTAGGGTCGCGCACTTCTAGCGCATCCACATCAGCAGGCGATTCAATCAGATAAACGCCGCCGTTAGGATTATCGTATTGACCCATAGTCCCTTCGACTTCAGGGTGCCCTTCATGCCCAATCAAGATACATTCAATACCTTTACGGCTTGCACGCGTCACTTGAAGGTGCACTTTAGTGACTAAGGGACAAGTCGCATCAAAAACTCTCAAGCCTCGCGTCTTTGCTTCTTGTCTCACCGCTTGGGATACACCATGAGCACTGAAGATAACAATGTTGTTATCCGGCACTTGATCTAACTCTTCGACAAAAACCGCACCGCGATCCTTCAGATTCTGCACGACATAGCGATTATGTACGACTTCATGGCGAACATAGATAGGCGGTGAAAACAATTCCAACGCCCGTTCGACAATACTGATAGCACGATCAACACCCGCACAAAAACCGCGTGGGTTTGCGAGCATAATATTCAAACTTGGGCTGGTAGGATCGAGTTTCATCTTAAAGTACCTTTACTACGTCCAGTTCAAAAGTGATCTTGTGCCCTGCCAGAGGATGATTCAGATCGACTGTGATGGAATCACCCGCGACATCACGGACAATACCCGGGATTTCACTGCCACCAGGGCCTGCAAAACTGACAATCACGCCAGCTTCTAAACTCATGTCTGCCGGAAAACGGCTTCTGTCTAGATAGTGAATAGCATCAGGATTCGATTCACCAAAGGCATCAATCGCTTCAAGGGTAAAACTGTGCTTATCGCCTTCAGCAAGTGTTGCCAATTGTGCCTCAAATGCAGGACTTAACGTACCATCACCCACATTTAATCGAGCTGGTTTACCCGAAGCTTTAGTGCTGTCTGCGGTTGAACCATCAGAAAGCACAATATTCATATGGCATAGTAAAGATCGCGTCACAGTCACTTCTTAACCCCTTCGGTGCTATCTGTTTCAGATTTACCGCTTAAAAATGCATCCCAAATAATCAACGCAGCACCAATACAAATCGCCGAATCGGCGATATTGAAAGCTGGATAATGGCTCTTAGCCCAAAAGAAATCGATAAAATCAACCACAAAACCGTGCATTAATCTGTCGACCAAATTGCCGAGAGCACCACCAATCACTAAGGTGTAAGCCAGATTCAGTTTCAACAAAGAAGCAGATTGCTTACGCAACCACACTGTTAATAAAGTACTGAATCCAACCGCAACAATCGTAAATAACCAACGCTGCCAACCACCGGCGTCACTTAAAAAACTAAAGGCGGCCCCGTAGTTACGTACATAAGTGAAATTAAAGAAAGGCAATAAATTCAGCGATTCATGCAAATCAAAATTGGCTAAGACCCATTGTTTAGATAGCTGATCGGCGAAAAACACCAATACAGCTACCCAATACCAACGTAAGCCACTGTCTTTCCAAGTTAATGGCATACAGATCCTTTACGCAAACAGACGAACTTCGCCGTCACCTTCAATGTTTGTTACGCAGCGAGTACAGAGTGTTGGATGGGCATCAATGGTGCCAACCTCTTCTCTGTGGTGCCAACAACGCTCACACTTCTCAGCAGTACTTGAAGCAACCAGTAATTTCAGTGACGCCAGCTCAGTTTCAACCGCTTCTGATGTCGCATCCGCTAAAGGCAAGACTTTGGCTTCAGAGGTCAATAACACAAATCTTAGCTCATCGCCGATATGGGTTAATTGTTCAGTCAACGCTGCATCAGCAAACAAGGTCACTTCCGCTTCTAATGAACCACCAATACGTTTATCACGGCGAGCTTGTTCAATCACTTTATTGACTTCGTTACGCACAGTTAGCAGTTGCTGCCAATAGTCGTCGCTCAAATCCGTCGTTAAGGTGACTGATTTTAAGCCTTGGTACCATTCTTGAGTAAAGACATAGGCATCACGCTCGCCAGGCAATAGTTGCCACACTTCGTCCGCTGTGAAGCTTAGAATTGGCGCAATCCAACGCACCATGGCCTCAGAGATCAAATACAGCGCCGATTGACAGCTGCGACGCGCATGACCTTCTTGCTTAGCCGTGTATTGGCGATCTTTGATGATATCCAGATAGAAACTGCCTAACTCAACCGAGCAGAACTGCATTAGTTTTTGAGTCACAATATGGAAGTTATATTGCTCATAGGCTTCAATAATTTCCTGTTGCAATGCAGCAGCGCGGCGCACAACCCAACGATCTAACGCGACCATATCTTCAACAGCGACTAAATCCTTAGCAGGCTCGAAACCGTTTAAGTTGGCTAATAGGAAACGGGCTGTGTTACGAATACGACGATAGGCATCGGCGCTGCGATTTAAGATTTCGTCAGAAACCGTCATCTCACCACTGTAATCTGTTGCCGCAACCCATAAACGCAGAATATCGGCGCCTAATTTGTTGGTTACCGTTTGTGGCGCAATCACGTTACCGATAGATTTTGACATCTTGCGGCCTTTACCATCGACGGTAAAACCGTGAGTCAGTACTTGCTTATAGGGTGCTTTGCCATTCATAGCGGTTGAAATCATCAAAGATGACATAAACCAGCCGCGATGTTGGTCGCTACCTTCAAGATATAAATCAACGCCGTGTCCGTGGAATTCAGGACGAGCCGCTACCACTGACGAGAAGGTTGAACCTGAGTCAAACCAAACGTCTAAGGTATCGGTTACTTTGCGGTATTGCTCAGCTTCGTCACCCAATAATTCAGCGGCATCGAGATCCCACCAAGCTTGAATGCCTTGTTGTTCAATACGGCTGGCTACACGTTCCATTAGCGACACGCTATCAGGGTGCAACTCTTCAGTTTCACGATTCACAAACAGCGTGATAGGCACACCCCAAGTACGTTGGCGTGAGATACACCAGTCAGGGCGGTTTTCAACCATTTTTTCAATACGACTTTGGCCCCAATCAGGGATCCACTGAGTCTGTTCGATTTCTTTCAATGCTTGCGTACGCAGGCCATGGTTATCCATAGAGATAAACCACTGCGGCGTCGCACGGAAGATAATCGGTGTTTTGTGGCGCCAGCAATGTGGATAGCTATGACGGTAAGCCACGTGATTCAGCAAGGCGCTCTTTTCTCTCAGTAAAGCAACAACGTTATCGTTGGCTTTAAAGACATGTTGGCCAGCAAAATACTCAGTATCTGGCTTGTATACACCGTTATCGCCAACAGGGTTTGCCACTTCTAAACCGTACTTTTGACCAACCACAAAGTCGTCTTGACCGTGACCAGGGGCAGTATGAACGATACCGGTACCTGCATCAGTCGTGACGTGATCGCCTAAAATTGCCGGAACATCAAAATCTAAGAACGGGTGATTAAAGCGGACAAGCTCAAACGCTGCGCCTTTGGCAGAGCCAAGCACTGTATGGCTTTCTACGTTATAGCGAGTCAGGCAAGACTCGACTAATACTTCTGCTAAAATAAGCGCTTGCGTAACACCGTCTTTTTCGAATTCAACTAAGCTGTAATCTAACTCAGGGCTTAAAGACAAGGCACGGTTCGCAGGCAGAGTCCATGGCGTGGTAGTCCAAATCACCATAGAAACAGGATGTGAGTAATCGCTTACCCCAAACTTAGCCGCAACGGCTTTACTATCGGCGGCCACAAATGCTACATCAATAGCAGGTGATGTTTTGTCTTCGTATTCCACTTCAGCTTCAGCTAAGGCAGAACCGCAATCAGTACACCAATGCACTGGCTTAACGCCTTTATGTAAGTGACCACTCTCAATCACTTTCGATAAAGAACGCACGATATTAGCTTCGGTTGAAAAATCCATCGTCAGGTACGGATTTTGCCAGTCGCCCAATACGCCTAAACGAATAAAGTCTTCACGTTGACCGTTAACTTGCTCGGCGGCGTATTTACGGCATTCTTCGCGGAATTCTGCCGCAGAGATTTTTTGACCTGGTTTACCCACTTTTTGCTCAACTTTCAGCTCGATAGGCAAACCGTGGCAATCCCAACCTGGCACATACGGTGCGTCAAAACCAGACATGGTTTTTGACTTAATAATAATGTCCTTGAGGATTTTATTAACTGAGTGACCAATATGAATACTGCCATTTGCATACGGTGGGCCGTCATGCAAAATGAAGGGAGTACGGCCAATTCGGCTATCACGGATCTGCTGATACAAACCGTCTTTTGTCCAGCGCTCTAACATCTCTGGCTCGCGATTTGCCAAATTACCACGCATCGGAAACTCTGTTTCCGGCAAATTCAAAGTAAATTTATAGTCGCTCATTGATCCTATACCGTTAATTAAACTGATAAATTTCAGCCTGCATCATTACCAAATAAAGCTCTGGCTTCATTTGCATCATTTAAAATCTGTTGCTTAAGCGCATCCAATGAGTCAAAAGGTTGCTCATCACGGAGTTTAGCCACCAACTCGACCTCAACATGTTTGCCGTAAATGTCACCTTCAAAATCAAAAAGATGCACCTCAAGCTGACACACTTGACCGTTCACTGTCGGACGGAACCCAATATTGGCTACGCCCTCATAAATATCGCTGTTATCCCAATAACATTTGACCGCAAACACACCGCGTACAGGTACAACATTGCGCTTTAAGGCGATATTGGCTGTGGGAAAACCAATGGTGCGGCCAATTTTTTGCCCATGCGCGACACGACCACTCAAGGTAAAAGGATGACCGAGCAAGCGTCTTGCTTGCTCAAGATTACCCTTAGCCAATTGTTCACGCACGGCGGTTGAGCTCACTCTTTGCGAACCCAGCATAAAACTTTGGGTGCTGACCACAGTAAAGCCATATTGAATACCTGCCTGCACAAGCATCTCAAAATTGCCTTTACGGCCCTGACCAAAACAAAAATCATCGCCGACCACTAGGTATTTAACACCGAGTTTGCGGACCAACAATTCTTCAATAAAATGCTCAGCAGGTTGATTGGCAAAAGTGCGATTAAAGTTAACACACACTAACCGTTCAACCCCAAGTTCATCGAGCAACATGACTTTATCACGTAATAAACTTAAACGAGCCGGCGCATTGTCGCCGCTAAATAATTCCTGCGGCTGAGGTTCAAACGTCATCAACGTAGATGGCAGCGATAACTGCTTAGCCTTCTGCACTAAGTTCGCAATCACTTGTGCATGACCACGATGGACGCCGTCAAAATTACCTATAGTCAATACACACCCGTGGTGGGATGACAAAATGTTATGTATACCGCGGATTAATTCCATAACTTTAGACAACTGCCAAGCGCAAATCGGCTGATTATATAACAGCTAGCGATGAGAATCAGCAATCAAACTCCCCGTTTAATTGACCAAGGACGAATTCCGAGCAAAAGCAGTCCCAACAAGTAACTGACTGCCCCCGCTAAAATCAAGCCTATCAAGGCTTTTGCACGCTCGAACAAATGCCAATCTAACCAAATTTGTTGCGAAGGTAAAAAGTAATACAAGACTACCACCATCAAGGCGGTAGAGACCACGGCTTTAGCAAAAAACACCATAGTCGGCCTAGAAACGCGATAAACGCCGGCTAAATGCAATCCTCGATAAAGTAAAGTGGCGTTGAGCAATGCTGACATTGAAGTCGCAATCGCTAATCCAACATACCCAAAAGGAATAGCAAACAATAAGTTAAAGCCCATGTTGGTGATCATGGCGATAATGCCATAACGCACAGGAGTTTTGGTATCTTGGCGGGAGTAATAACCTGGAGCGAGTACTTTAATCAGCATAAAACTGAGTAAACCGCTACCGTAAGCCATCAAACTATAAGAAGCCATTTCAACATCATGCATCGAAAAAGCGCCGCGCATAAATAACACCATCAGCATAGGTTTGGCGAGCACGATCAAACCCATCATGGCAGGAAGACCTAGCAGCAGAATCGCTTTAACCCCCCAATCCATCGTCAAGCCAAACCCCGCACCTTCAGCATTGACATGGTTTCGTGACAACGCAGGTAAAATCACAGTACCAATCGCGATCCCAAACAATCCTAGGGGAAACTCCAATAAACGGTCGGCATAGTAGAGCCAGCTTATCGAGCCCGTCATCAAAAAACTGGCGATAAAGGTATCAAATAACAGGTTAATCTGTGAAACCGATACGCCAAATAGCGCCGGGATCATCAAGGTTCTGATTTTCACTACTCCAGGGTGATGCCAACCCCACGAGGGTTTAACGAGCGCTTTTTCACGCAACAAAAAAGGAATTTGAAATAAGAACTGGATTAATCCGCCACAAAAAACGCCCCAAGCAAGGGTGATTTCGGGTTGAGTCGATGTTGGCGCATAAAATATGGCCGCGGTAATAATCGCCACATTGAGGAATACAGGGGTAAACGCCGAAACCGCAAATCGGCCTCGGGTGTTTAAAATCGATCCAGCCAGTGCGGTAAAGGTAATAAACCACAGGTAAGGGAAAGTAATCTTAAGCACAACGGTAGCGAGTTCAAATTTAGCGCCATCGGGCTCATTATTGAGCCAAGCAATAAACCAACCACCGCCAAATAAGGCTGATAACACGGGCGAAGCTACCACGCCCACAAGCGTCACAATCGTCACTAACAAACCTAATGTGCCTGCGACTTTACTCAACAGGTCACGGGTTTCTTCCGCGGTGTGTTTCTCTTGATACTCAGTTAAAACAGGCACAAAGGCTTGTGCAAAAGCCCCTTCTGCAAACAAACGACGTAAAAAGTTAGGAATTTTATTGGCGAAGAAAAACACATCGGCACTTGTCCCGGCCCCCATCAAGTTAGCAACGACGACGTCCCGAACAAGACCTAACACACGGGATATCAATGTCATAGCACTAACAATCAGACCAGATTTTAATAATTTTCTACTCAAACGTCCCCCAGACCCATATCGAATTGATTAGGTGATACATCTCAAAAAATCGATTCAGGCTCTGTCACACTGCGGTAATAGCTGCTAGAATTGCGCCACATATTACACGAGTTGGGTCGAAGATAGCCAAGGCAGGTTGGATTAATTTATCTTTATGATGAATATTCAATCATAGTCATTGACAAAGTGACTAAATGCAGGCATATTCCTCGGCCTTTAAAAGTATCAAATCCAGTTTTTAGGAGTTGCACCTTGGCTAATAGCAAGTCTGCAAAGAAGCGCGCGCTTCAATCTGAAAAGCGTCGTCAGCATAACGCCAGCCGTCGCTCAATGTTACGTACATACGTTAAAAAAGTAATCGCTGCAATTAAAGCAGGCGATCACAAAACAGCAGCAGAAGCTTTTGCTGTTGCACAACCAATCGTTGACCGTATGGCGACTAAAGGTCTTATTCACAAGAATAAAGCCGCTCGTCAAAAGGCACGTTTGAACGCTAAGATCAAAGCAATCGCTGCTTAATCTACAAAATAGCAAATGAAAAAAACCGGCAATTGCCGGTTTTTTTATATCTGAAAAACACTATTAATGACAATAAATGTTATTCAATAAGTGGATCATCTCCCGAACTTCATCACTCTTGAGTGAATAAAATACCGTTTGCGCTTCTTTGCGTGTGGTTACTAAATTATCTTTGCGTAACCAAGCAAGATGTTGTGATAGTGCCGATTGACTTAAGCCTAATTTTTTATTCATTTCGCCAACGCACATTTCTCCTTCATTCAATAAATAACAAAGAATAAATAAACGGCGTTCGTTCGCAAGTGCCTTTAATAGCACTACCGCATGATCGGCTCGCTCCTGCATTAATTCAATATTCATTACGCACTTTCTCTCCTAAAACTAACCCCTGCGCTAATATAGCGTCGCCTTACGGATATAGTCGGGACATAAAGCACACTTTTTGCTAGATTGTTTTTAAAAATGGGACATGCTTAATAAAAATAAAGGAAATCTAATGAAGCCCTATCAAACAACACTTCTCTCGAGTCTTTTAATCGGGAGTTTAAGTGCGTGCCAAACTCAAGTAGAAACAGCTCCGACAAGTGAAGTCATTAAATTACAACAGACAGCATTAGCTTCACAATTAGGTTATGACATAGTCGAATCTCTCACGGTTGAAGTAGGTCCAAGACTAGCTGGAAGCCCAAAAGATATCATCGCCGTTAACTGGGCGATAAATAAACTGACCAGCCTTGGATTTGACCGCGTTTATAAAGAACCAGTACAAGTACCCATTTGGGAACGCGGTGAAGCCAAAGCTAAAATAACCTTCCCTGTCGAGCAGCCGCTGGTCATTACTGCGCTTGGTGGCAGCATTGCGACACCAGCAGGCGGTATACAAGCTAAAATCGAACGTTTTGATAGCCTAGAGGCACTACAACAAGCCAAGCCTGAAGACGTGCAAGGTAAGATTGCGTTTATTGACCAAAAAACCGAGCGCCACATTACTGGTGAAGGCTATGGCAAAAGCGTTGGCGGCCGCTCAAAAGGTGCCGTCGCAGCAGCGCAAAAAGGCGCAGTTGCTATCGTGATCCGCTCTATTGGCACAGATCATGACCGCATGGCCCATACAGGTGTTATGCGCTACCAAGATGACGTGCCTAAGATCCCTGCGGCAGCCATGTCAAACCCTGATGCCGATTTGGTCGATGCATTACTAAAACGCAATCCTGATGCTCTACTTGAGTTGCAGATGTCACCAAAAAACGCCGGCTTTAATACATCTTACAATGTCATTGCCGAAGTAACTGGCAGCAGTAAGTCCAATGAAATCGTGCTCATTGGCGCTCATTTAGATTCTTGGGATGAAGGTACAGGTGCAATTGATGATGGGGCGGGTGTCGCGATAGTGACGGCTGCAGCCAAGCACATTCAAGATCTTCCAGTAAAACCCGCTCGTACTGTCAGAGTGGTGCTATATGCCGCTGAAGAAATAGGGCTTGTGGGCGGTAAAGCCTATGCTGAAGCTCACAAGGCGGAATTACCATTGCACTACATAGCTGCGGAATCCGATTTTGGGGCGGGCCGAATTTATCAAATCGATACTAAGGTTAATGAGAGCGCATTTGCAGAGGTACAGCAAGCACTCAGCCCTATGTCATTCAATGGTGTCGCACTCGGCAGCAACCAAGCTTCTGGCGGGCCTGACGTGTCTATGCTGCCAGCCCTAGGCGTACCAGTTGCATCATTAAGGCAAGATGGTCACGATTACTTCGATTACCATCACACACCGAATGATACCTTAGATAAAATTGACCCCGCCGCATTGGCTCAAAACGTCGCCGCCTACGCACAATTTGCTTATATCATGGCAAATTCAACCGCGACATTAACACCTTTAGTCATTCAGTCTGAAAAATAGATAATCGACAAAATAATAGAGAGAACAGCATAAGCTGTTCTCTATCAATTAACATCTTATCGATATTTCGCTATTGCTCTGCACGTAAAAATGTTGGATTTGTCGGTGAACTTTGCTCTTCACTATAGTAATAACCCGCGAGATTAAATGCTCTTAACTCAGCTAACGTATTCACTTTATTGGTGATGATATATCTCGCCATCATGCCCCTAGCACGCTTAGCAAAAAAACTGATCACTTTATATTGACCATTTTTACAATCTTTAAATACGGGTGAAATTAATTGCCCTTGCAGTTTTTTAGGATTTATCGCTTTGAAATACTCATTAGAAGCAAGATTGATAATAATATCGCTACCACTTTCTGCAAGCGCTTCATTTACCGCTTGCGTTAAGGTATCACCCCAAAATTCATATAAATTCTTACCTTTGGGATTCGAAAGCGCCGTTCCCATTTCTAAACGGTAAGGCATGATTAAATCAAGCGGCCTGAGCAAACCATAAAGACCCGATAGAATACGCAGTTGCGACTGAGTCTGGGTGATTTCATCCTCAGATAAGGAATCAGCATCAAAACCTGTGTACACATCCCCTCTGAAGGCAAAAATGGCCTGTTTAGCATCATCTAAACTAAAGTCTGGCTGCCACTGGCCGAAACGCGCCGCATTTAAGCCCGCAATTTTATCGCTCACCTTCATCAAAGTCGCGATATCTGAAGGAGTTAATTGCCGACAAACTTGGATCAACTCCTGACTATGAGTTAAGAAATCAGGCTGTGAATACACCTGCGTCAGTGGCGGCTGTTCAAAATCTAAGGTCTTCGCCGGCGAAACCAATATCAACATCAAAAACTCCCAACAGAAACAAAAAGACATGGCTATGATACTGAACGAACATAAAAAAACCACGCTTTAACGGCGTGGTCTTTTCGATTACGACAATCAGTAATACTTGTCGTCGATAATTTGGGTTAACTAAGGCTTTTTAACTGGCTTGAGACTGGCATCTTGCCAAATGTCATCATCGAGTTGATCCATTAATTCAGGGAACTTACTGCGGTCAAACTCTGGTGTCTTACCCTCTTTAACCTGTTCGCGATAATCATTGATGACGCGAATGGCCAAACCTGACAACAGTAAGAGCGCAATAATGTTCACTGTCGCCATCAATCCCATAGAAACGTCGGCTAAGTTCCACACTAGACTTATCTTAGCCACGGCACCAAACATTACCATGCCCAATACACACAAACGGAATAAAGGCAGTGCTTTGGTGCTATTACCCATTAAAAACATTACGTTTGTTTCAGCGTAAGAGTAATTGGCTATGATGGATGTAAAGCAGAACAAAAAAATCGCCACTGCAATAAACGCACCGCCCCAGTCTCCGACATGGGATGACATGGCATTGATGGTTAAACGAATACCATCGTCACTCGAACCCACATCCCCTGATAGCAGGATAATTGCAGCCGTTGCAGTACAGATAACGATAGTATCCGCAAATACCCCCATCATCTGGACAAAACCTTGGGATGCCGGATGGTTCGGATTAGGCGATGCACTTGCCGCAACATTCGCCGCGCTCCCCATACCCGCTTCGTTCGAAAAGAGTCCGCGTGCAATACCCGCTTGCATAGCTTGCGCGACAGTATAAGCGACACCACCGGCAGCTGCCTCTTGCCAACCAAAAGCACTCTTCACAATTAAGCTAATAATTGCAGGCAGTTGATCTAGGTTGAAAATAACGATAATGAAGGCAACGAGAATATAGGCTAATGCCATGATAGGGACGATAAATTCAGAGACTCGTGCGACTTTACGCAGACCACCGACAATCACAAATCCACTGGCAATCACGAGTCCAATCCCGACATAAGTAGGATTAAACCCAAATACTCGCTCCATCGCTCCGGTAATAGTATTCGCTTGTACCGCGTTGAATACCAGACCAAAGGCAATGATCAGAAAGACAGCAAACAAAATGCCCATCCATCGCTGACCCAAGCCTTTTTCCATATAATAGGAAGGACCGCCGCGGAACTGACCGTTATGATCTCGCACTTTGTAAACCTGCGCTAAGGTTGATTCAACCATAGCGGTAGCCATACCTAAGATAGCGATAAGCCACATCCAAAATACCGCACCAGGACCTGCAGCACCAATAGCGACTGCAACACCGGCCATATTACCGGCACCGACACGGGCCGCCATACTGGTACAAAAGACTTGAAATGATGAAAGTCCGCTATCGCAACCTTGGCGACTCATGGTCATGACTTTGATGGAATGTTTAAAGTGGGTTAACTGGATAAAGGCAAGTCTTATGGTGAAATAAAGACCAGCTCCTACCAGTCCATATACTAACAACTTACCCCAAAGTAGCGCATTCAAAAAATTAACTATGGTTTCTAACATATTATTTTACTTCTTCCCGTAGCAAATGCTCCTCTAATTGAATGGCAATTAGAAGTACAACATCTGTGGTGAATGAATCCTTCCAAGTTAAAGGTAAGAATTTCGGTAGATTTATTTTTTCAAATTATCCTTCCGTGAATTTACAACATCACGGCTACCGAATTCAACGCAGCAAAATAGCACAGTATTCGAAATTGCTCATGTGATCAAGCTCGCGTTTGCACAGTTAAACGCCATCAACATCACGTCTCACAACATAAGCTAAGCCACTGTTAAAGCTACATTAACAAAATAGATAAGTTGCCCCATTGCTTTTAACAGCAAAAACAACTTTTAAAATTTGGATGTAGGGCACATTTTTGTAATAAAACTACAAATATAGTATCCGCATAGAAACTTCAATCATCTCTTGTTTGTTTTAGTGAGGCTTTATATGACACAAATACATGAAATCAATGCTCTGAAAAAATATGTCAGAGCGACTAACTTTCTTGCGACCTCGCAGATTTATCTCAAACAAAACGTCTTACATAAACGTCCACTTGCCCATACTGATATCAAACCACGTTTACTTGGCCACTGGGGTACCTGCCCCGGCATTAACTTTGTTTATGCCAACATTAACCGATTGATAGTGAAACATAACCGCTCGTTCATCTATTTAGTTGGTCCAGGTCACGGTTTCCCTGCAGTACAAGCTAACTTATTCATGGAAGGTTCATTAAGTCATTTCTATCCAGAAACGATCCCCTACAATGAAACGGGTATCGAAGATATTTGTAAGAAGTTTTCCGCCGCTTATGGCTATCCTTCACATGCAAACCCAGAAGCTCCAGGACAAATTCTTGAAGGTGGCGAACTAGGCTACTCACTTTCTGTTGGCTGGGGTGCAGTACTCGATAATCCAGATCTGATCGCCACTGTCTTAATTGGTGACGGTGAAGCAGAAACCGGACCATTAGCAGCATCTTGGTACGCAAACCGTCTAGTCTCTCCTGCGACAAGTGGTGCAGTATTACCGATTGTGCATATCAATGGCTATAAAATTTCAGGCCCTACCCGTATGGGACGCATGAGCCATGAAGAATTGGATCTTGAATTCCGTGGTCTTGGCTACTTCCCTATTATCGTTGATAACGAATTAGAAGAAGATATCTATGTGCAAATGACGAATGCCATGGATACCGCTTATGCCATGATCAATGATATCCAACGTCGTGCCCGTAGCGGCGAAGATGTGGTTAAGCCTAAATGGCCAGTGATTTTAATGCGCACCGCCAAAGGTTGGACGGGTGTCAGTGAGTATAAAGGTAAGAAATTAGAAGGTAACTGCGAATCACACCAAGTGATCGTCAATAAATGTGCCACAGATAAAGGTCATCTGGATGCACTTGACAATTGGCTTGCCAGTTACCACTTCCAAGAACTTTACCAAATGAATGATAAAGGCGAGCTGATTTTTGATGCCGACATTTGCTCATTAATTCCACCTAAGCAACTTGCCTGTGGTCGTCAACATCTCACCTATGGTGGTGAAGTGGTTAGAGCGTTAACGAACCCTGATCTCGAAAAACTCAGCTACGGCCCAGAAGTACCACGTGGTCACCGTGGTTATTCAATGTTGAAAATGGGTGAATGGATGCGTGATGCATTCAAGCTAAACCGCGATCAACGCAATCTACGTATTTTCAGCCCTGACGAAACCTATTCAAATCAACTACAAGCCGTATTTGAAGAAACCGATCGTGCATGGCAATGGCCAATTGAGAGCTGGGATGAAGACATGTCCCGCGAAGGACGAGTGATTGAGCTCCTCTCTGAAAACTTGCTCTTTGGTATGTTGCACGGCTACACAGTAACAGGCCGCCACGGCATGTTCCCAACGTATGAATCATTCTCACAAGTGATCTCATCGATGGCTGACCAATACTGTAAATACGTTTATGCAAGCCAAGGTGTGCATTTCCGTAAGCCGCTGCCTTCATGTAACGTCGTATTATCTTCGCTGCTTGAACGCCAAGACCATAATGGCTACTCGCATCAAAACCCGTCTTTCCTTGGGGCTATGCTAGAGAAGCATCCAAAAATTATCTCTGCTTATTTACCAGCAGATGCTAACAGCACCTTGGTTTATACCGAACGGGCTTACGCCGACCGCGACAAACTCAATATTCTTGTTGCTGGTAAGAAAGAATTACCACAATGGTTGAGCTTGGAAGAAGCGCGTAAACAAGCAAAAGATGGCGTGATGGTGTGGGATTTCGCCTCTGATGAGAATCCAGATATTGTGCTGGCAGGTTGTGGTGATTACGTCACTCAAGAGTGCATGGCCTCATTAGTATTGATCAGAGAACTCCTTCCAAGAGTCAAAATTCGCTTCGTTAGCGTCACCGAATTAAGCAGTGATGGCTTAGGAAGCCGCAAATTTAAAGAAAAACCTTGGTTAATGGACGAAATATTTACCCAAGATAAAGGCGTGGTATTCAACTACCATGGTTACCCAAATACGATTAAAAAGTTAATATTTGATTACAAAGGCAGCCGTCGCTTCAGAATTAAAGGCTATGAAGAAGAAGGTTCAACAACCACTCCATTCGATATGGGCGTTCGTAACGGCACATCACGTTATCACCTAGTGATTGATATGGCTTACAAACTGTTCCAACAGGGCGTTATTGATGAAACTATGCACGTTTCTATAACCACTGACATGCTGCAAAGACTAGTTGACCACCGCAACTACATTAAAGCGAATGGTGTCGACCCAATAGAAATTGAAAATTGGATATGGACACGTTAACACTCACACAAAATTAACAAAACAGTTCATTTTAAAGGCATTCCTCGGAGTGCCTTTTTTTGAATGAG
>NZ_VXCT01000040.1:0-45412 GCF_052850535.1 Shewanella sp. 1180_01 | reverse complement strand
CTTCCGTCTTACGACTTCAGCGGCTCAATGAATTCTGTTTTTTGTTTCCGCTTATAAAAAAGGGCAAACAAACCGTACATATTGCTATGAACACTCTTGTTCATTGATTTAAATTTTTGACTGCCAACCCTAAGGTTAAGCAGTTTCGATTAACTCAACACCTGTGAGTGTCCACACAGATTTCTTGTTTTATCTTGTTAAAGAGCAACTCAATATCCGTAAGATGACTTGAGTACCACACTGAGCGCCGAACGCTTCCAAGTGGCTAGGGCTGCGTATTCTACGCATTTCCCGTTTCGCGTCAAGGAGTTTTTTCAACTTCTTGCTGCGATTGAATTAAGTGCCATTCTCAACAGAGAGTAAGCCATTCAATTCAACCTGACTTGTCAGCTTGCTTTCGCTGTCTGCCGTGTCAGTGGATGCGCATTATAGGGAGATTGAGAAAGTGCGCAACCCCTATTTTAAGGAAATTTGCAGTTAATTCTGATTACCTAAACTAGCCACAAGATACCCACAACTTACCCCCGAAGTTATCCACAAAATAGCGTTTTCTTTGCAGTTCTACCTCATATTTTGAGGATGTACTGCATCAAGGCGAAGATTCAAAGTATAAAATCTATTAGGTTTAGATAAGGATAACGACTGCTCGAACCGGAATATCTCCTCCCAACTCTTATATAGAGCCATAAATGGAATATAACGGGGAGCAATATAGATGACGCGCTAACACATTCGGCGATAAAGATACTTTAGCTATATAGTCATAGTCGCGCCTTCATCCCATCGCCATAGTAAAGCTGAAATGACTTACTCAGGGACAGGGAGAGATCTCTTTAATACTTATTAGGTAACTAGCTATATAAGTAGCAGTGTAAGTAACTGTCATAAGTAAGGCAGAGATCATTCGACTCTATTTAGCTTGACCCATTACCGAGCGAGCGGATTAGCTCGCACTCCAGAGTAATTGTCCGCAGTCGGTAAGATCATAGCCACCCAGTAGCGCCGCCATTTGCCTCGAGTGGCCGCTCGCCAACATAGTAAAGAGTTGTTGAAGCTGACGACGGAAGTAAATGCTTTGCGGCATAACGAAATCGAAAGACTCTTTAATCAGTGGCACGAAACTCAAACCACTCTCCAATGCCACAGATTGACAGCCAAAACCTATATCGGCATCACCACGGGCGATATAACCTGCCAGCTCGCGTTCACTATAGGCCGTCAGCACGACATTAAGTTGATCTAAGCGAGCGCCTTGCTTTAACAACCAATGTTCTAAATGTTGCTGGCTACCCGCGCCGCCCTGACGACTCACCCAACGCCAAGGTAAGTTCACGACTTTATCTTCCTCTTGGCATCTGTGGTGCATATCGGCACGCATGATCAACCCTTGTTGACGGGAGTAACCGTGCACCATGATCCATTGTTGATGATTGTTATACCCTTTAAGTAAGGCTGGATGACGGATATTGCGATCCTCCATGCTGCCCCAGTGCAAGGTACACACATCGGCATAACCTTTAGCGAGTAACTCTAATCCTAAGCGTGAACCTGTCGCGCTGTAGCTTATCAACTCACGGCTACCGACTTGTGCCATCAAGCGCGCCACCAGCATAGATAAGAGTGGATCGTCACTGCCGGTGATCAACAAACGGTCGGTGAGCATGCCACTGTGGCACGAATCCATCACCCAACGGTCGATTAACACTTTCGGGAATAGCCATTTACCGGTGATTTTAGTGGCGGGGAGAATTCTGTCATTGGCCATGGCGTAGACTTTTTTCTCGTTAAGATCTAAATACTCGGCCACTTGCTTCGCGCTCATGTAAACCAATTCACTGGCAGACGTCATTTTGTTTCCTTGTCTTATTCTTTATTACTGCATGCAAGTCTTAGCATTACTGTCTTAGCTAAATTGGGGCTAAGGAGCGGTATTGGCATCAAATTGCAGATTTTCACTGCCGTGATACACCAAAAAGTGTCGACCTTTAGCGCGGGCGATAATAGTAATGCCTAACTGCTGCGCCAGTGCTAAGCCCATCTGAGTGACGCCGCTACGTGATAGCAAAATGGGGATCCCCATCTTGGCGACTTTAATCACCATTTCAGAGGTTAAGCGGCCTGTGGTATAGAATATTTTGTTATCGCCACGATCCTGCGTCAGCCACATATCCCCAGCCAAGGTGTCGACGGCATTATGGCGGCCGACATCTTCAACGAAGGCCATAATCTTATCGTCTTCGCACAAACCACAGCCATGCACAGCGCCAGCATTCTTATAGGTTTCGTTATATTCGTTGATATTTTTCAATAAGCTATACAGCGTGCTTTGCTTCAAACTCGGTGTAGGTAAATTGATGTTATCTAGATCCTGCATGAAACTGCCATAAACCGTGCCTTGACCACAGCCTGACGTCACGGTTTTTTCGGAGAGTTTCTCGTCGAGATCGGCAGTTTGTTCACGGGTAACCACAGCCGCAGAACTCACATCCCAATCGACGATGACAGAGTCCAGCAGGCTCACATCCGAAATAAAGCCTTGGTTCTTAAGATAACCTAACGCCAGAGACTCAGGTTTTGCCCCTAGTGTCATCAGCGTCACTATCGGACGCCAGTTTAAATAAACGGTAAGTGGACGTTCGCAGGCGACAAATTTATCCAGCACTTCCCCAGCTTCATTCACTGCTTTTACAGCAATGGTTAACGGTACTTCCGCTTGGGTTCTCACAAAAGAACACTGATGATGAGGCTTTTGAGTGGGGTTAGCTGCCGCTACTTCTTTATCTGTGCCCATGCTGTTTTCCGAAATCATAATGCTACCGCTTAACGAGTCATGGCCTGAGCATAGCAATATTTATACCTAGGTATAAAACTCGGGTTTAAATGCGTGATCTGCCGCAATGCTGATTTTTCATTAGCCCTTTTATGTCCCAAACAAAACCTAGCATTGGACAAAATGTCCACTTTTTAGGGGGTTTTTGATGATCTAGTTCAAACTAATACCCCATGTTTACTGGCACCAATATTGCAGTGACCTTTTATCGCAATTTGTTGGTAAAACCGATCCGTTCGATCTACGGTTCGTCCATCAACACGGCTGAGACGGAGAGACAATGCAACATACAACGAATGTTTGGCCCATGTACGTTTCACTTAAAAAAGTAGAAAAACAAGTTGGCCGCTGGACCTCAGTACAATGGGAAATTGAACACCTACTTCCCGCCACCCATCAAGCCCCTGACGACGCGACCTTAGTGCTCCTCGAACTGCACAAAGACGAACGCGCCAGCTACCGCCTCAATCTCGATGTAGATAACGCTATGCTGTATTTAGTGTGCGATGAAACGGCCGATGGCACTTGGATACCCGCAGCACTGTCGGCAGACCAAAACGTCGCCGCAGGTTGTCTTGAGGGCAATACCCCTGTTATCAACCTATTGATGCCAGAAGCCATCGCTTGTTGGATTGAAGCCTTTATCACCCAGCATGGCGAAGTCGAAATCGCCGCCCATCGCCGTAAGCATGTCGATGGCCGTAAGAATCAAGGCCCGAGTCACGATCCACTTCGGAGGGACTAATGGCTGAATCCACGCAAAAAACGGCTGGGTTACTGAGTCGCTGGAACCAGCGTCGCGAACAAGTTGCCGCTGAACAAGCGCGAGAAACTCAAGAAGAAGCCACGCCTCAAGCGCCGATCGCGACCGAAGCCACTGTGGCAGTTGAGCCGCTTCAACCGACGGAGCCAGCAACAGAGTCCAATAATGCCGAATGTGACGATCCGAATCGCATGCTCACGGCGGCGGATTTACCCAATCCCGACGAAATTGAAATTGGCGGCAGCTTTGCGAGTTTTATGGGCGCGAATGTCGATCCGGCGGCGAAATCTGCGGCGCTGCGAGCACTGTGGAAACAACCACATTTCAACGAGATAGATGGGCTTTTAGAATATGCGCTCGATTACAGTAATCAGCCCAAACTCAGCGCCGAAGTTTCAGCAGAATTAGCGCAAAAAGTCTTCCGCTACATCACCAAAGACAGCGAAACGCCGGATGAAGAGTCAGCCTTAGCCAAACAAGCTGCAGAAACTAATCCATCCGCTAGTCTTGATGTAAGCGAAACCACGACTCAAGCAGTCGAAACCGAATTGGCAGCAGAGCCGATAGCGGACAATTTGGATGGGGAGACTGATGACCTACCCCAAAATGCACCAGAGCCCTCGGCTCAGGCCCAAACCCGAGTTGTTTAACGTCAGTTTAGCTAATTTTAATGTCCGTAACTTTGGTATGTGAATTGCTGTACTAAGACATAAAAAAGCTTAGATAAAAGCAGAAAAGGCAATGACTTACTTATCACCAGCCGCCTAAATCTGCCCAGATACAGTAAAACAAGAAACAGCCAAAGTACTGTTCAGGAACGCAATGTGAGCACTCATTTGATGACCAATCAAACCCAAGAAGCGTTAAAACAAGCGCGACAACAGGTGTTAGCGCAAACTCAGATGTTGCAGAATCTGATCCCGCCAACCGTCAGCTACACCACCGAAGGCAATGTCCTCATTATCGGCCCAGAAGATCTGGCTCGCCTTGCCACGGACAAATTGTCCACTATGGCCCATCGTGTGATTTTAGCCAATGAAGCCATTACCAGCCAAGACGAAGCGCACCTCGAACGTGTGATGGCGGCGGCAACCGATGTCGAAAGTTACTACAACAAACTCATTGGCGTAAAAGGCTTTTTAGGCCAATTCCAAGTCAGTGTTGAACATCAAGATGGCGCGGCCGAACTCAGTTTAGTGTCGATTCGTAAACCCCATTTCGATATCGTGCTCGATTTGAGCAGCACAGCTTGTTTGAACTTAGAGATGCTGCCACCCGGTTATTTCTATGTCGGTCAAGACGCCGAGAAACTCGAAGATGCCCTAGCGCAAATTCCCGATCTCGTCGGCCAATTCGACAAGCCTCGCTACGTCAAAATCAACCCAGATATTTGTGCCCATGACCGCAATGGCATTAACGGTTGTAATCGTTGCCTCAACTTTTGCCCAGCCGATGCGATTAGTAGCGTGGCGAAGAAAATTGAAATCGACCCATACCTTTGCCACGGCGCGGGCAGTTGTACCAGCGCTTGCCCAACGGGTGCCATCAGTTACGATTTACCGACGCCGCAGGCTTTACATTCATATCTGAACAAAGTCGTTAGTCGTTTCCGCGAGCAAGCCCAAACCGCACCGGTGATTTTGTTCCACGATAATGCCGTCGGCGCCGACTTTATTACCGACGATCTAGCGGGTGATATTATCCCCGTCGCCCTAGAAGAAATTACTGTTGCTAGCTTAGATCATTGGCTGTCGGTACTCGCATGGGGCGCACGCCAAGTGCTGATCCTCAATACCGACGCCACGGCGCCAACTCTTACACAAATGCTTAAAGGCGAGCTTTCGTTAGCCAACAGTATTTTAGATGAGATGGGCCAGCCGCAACGTATCAGCCTCATCGACCCAAGCATGCTTGCCGATTTAGATTCGATGCTCGATATCAGCTTAGATTGGCCCGTGATCGTGCCCGCTGCATTTGCCTCGACCACTAAACGCAACACGCTATTTGAAGCGATAGATCACCTCAATAGCCAAGCGGGTGAAATCGATACTTGCCTTAGCCTCAACAACATTCCCTTTGGCAAAGTCAGCGTGAATGTCGAAAAGTGCACTATGTGTATGTCCTGCGTGGCAATTTGCCCAACCGTGGCATTGCAAGATGGCGGCGACAAACCTGCACTACACTTTATTGAGCAAAACTGCGTGCAATGCGGCTTATGTGAAGCGGCCTGTCCTGAAAAAGTGATAAGCCTAACGCCACAAATTAATTTTGATAAAGCTGCTCGTCAGCAACAACACACCCTGAAAGAAGAAGCTCCCTTCGAATGTATTCGCTGCGGCTCTCCTTTTGCGACCCAATCTATGGTGCATCGGATGCTGGATATGGTCGGCGCGCACAGCGCATTTTCTGCCAATATTGAGCGCTTGAAAATGTGTGGCGACTGCCGGGTAAAAGACATGTTTGAAGACATTCTTCAAGATCCTGAAAAGCAACTGCGATAAGAGATCCGCTATGACCGAATCAGTAAGACAAGTTTCAGAAAACGATCAGTTGAGAGCCGATATCTATCAACTGTTAGCCGCCCTATTGCGCCGTCAGCCGAGCCCTGAACTGCTGCAATTTTTGGCCAATCTTGAAATCGATGCCAATGAAGACAACGAGATGACCAAAGCCTGGTTATCACTCCAACTTGCCGCCCAGCAGTTCAGCGATGAACAGCTTGAAGACGAGTATTTTGCGTTATTCCTCGGCGTGGGCTCTGGTGAAATCCTGCCCTATGGCAGCTGGTTTATGACGGGCTCCTTAATGGACAAACCGCTGGCATTACTGCGCCAAGACCTAATGCAACTTGGATTTGAACGCGAAGACAACGTCAAAGAACCCGAAGATCATGTAGCCGCCCTGTGTGAAGTGATGGGAACCCTGATTCTAGAAGCGCCGAGCTATCGCCAACTGGCTTTTTACCAACGCCATATCGGCAGTTGGATTGGCCGCTTCTGCGACAACTTAGCTAAAGCACCCAGCGCTGCGTTTTACGCGACCGTCGCCCAGCTGGCAAAAGCCTTCTTTGAAATGGAAGCCAGTGCCTTTGAACAATTGAGCTTAGATATTCCCGTCAATTGCCCAGGCAGCGCCGACCTACAACCGGCCACCAGCGATTTAGCAAAACCAGTGGAATTAATGAACTAAGACTAAGCTTAATAATAGCGCGACATGTGCGCGCTAGATGTCAATGCTAGATGAGTTCAAACAGCGAAGGTGAAGTCACACGCACCTTAGCAACAATAACGAAAGCTTAGGCTTTCACAATAACCGAGGTGGTCGCCGCTTGTGCCACCTTATCCCGCAACACAAGGAGACACTATGAAGAAGCCAGCTTCCGACATGGGCCGTCGTCAATTGCTCAAAGCATTGGCACTCGGCAGTGCGGCAGGCGCAGTGGTAACCGTGAGCAGTCAGGCGTTAGCTTCGACAAAAACGGCAGCAACCACAGAGCCTAAGAGTGAGAACTACCGCGAAACCGACCATATCCGTAACTATTATGCGTCGTTGAACAACTAACCAGAGGAGAGTGTGTGATGCGATTAACCCGCAAAACAGACCAGGTTGTCGAATCTAAAGCGCCAGCACTGGGTCTCAATCGTCGTCAGTTCTTAAAATCGGCAGGTCTTGCCACAGGTGGCATCGCTGCGGCGTCCATGCTGGGCACAGGTATGATGCGTAAAGCACAAGCCCAAGAAGACATAGGCCACAATGTTCCCACCGAAGTTAAACGTACCATCTGTTCTCACTGTGCCGTCGGCTGTGGTGTATATGCAGAAGTACAAAATGGCGTGTGGACAGGTCAAGAACCGGCATTTGACCATCCCTTTAACCAAGGCGGACACTGCGCGAAAGGTGCGGCACTGCGTGAGCACGGCCACGGTGAAAAACGCCTGAAATACCCAATGAAGTTAGAAGGCGGCAAGTGGAAAAAGATCTCTTGGGATCAAGCGATTAATGAAGTCGGCGACAAGATGGCAGCGATTCGTCAAGAGTCAGGTCCAGATTCCGTTTACTTTATGGGTAGCGCCAAGTTTTCGAACGAACAAGCTTATTTATATCGTAAATTAGCGGCACTGTGGGGCACGAACAACGTCGACCATTCAGCCCGTATTTGTCACTCTACCACGGTAGCCGGTGTTGCTAACACTTGGGGCTACGGTGCGCAAACCAACTCGATTAACGATATCCGCCACACCAAGTGCATCATGTTTGTGGGTTCAAACCCAAGTGAAGCCCACCCAGTGGCAATGCAACATATTCTGGTCGCCAAAGAACGCGGCGCGAAAGTGATTGTTGTTGATCCACGTTTCACCCGTACTGCAGCGAAATCTGACGAGTACGTGCATATCCGCCCAGGTACAGATATCCCCTTCATTTATGGCCTGTTATGGCACATTTTTGAAAACGGCTGGGAAGATAAAGAGTTTATCAAGCAACGCGTATATGGCATCGAGCGTATCCGTGAAGAAGCCAAAAAATACACCCCAGAAGAAGTTGAACTGGTTGCAGGCGTGCCTAAGGCGCAAATGTACCGTGTGGCTAAAATGCTGGCCGAAACGAAACCCGGCACTATCGTTTGGTGTATGGGCGGTACTCAGCACCACGTCGGTAATGCCAACACCCGTTCATACTGTATTTTACAGTTAGCCCTTGGCAACATGGGTGTTTCTGGTGGCGGGACTAACATCTTCCGTGGTCACGATAACGTGCAAGGCGCGACTGACTTTGGTTTGTTATTCGACAACTTACCCGGTTACTACGGCTTAACGACTGGCGCGTGGGCTCACTGGTCCAATGTATGGGATCTCGATCCTAAATGGATTGCCAGCCGTTTCGACCAAGGTGAATACCTAGGCCAAACACCACAAACCTCAGCCGGTATTCCTTGCTCTCGCTGGCACGATGGGGTGTTAGAAGATAAAACCAAAATTGCGCAGAAAGACAATATCCGTCTGGCGTTCTTCTGGGGACAATCGGTTAACACTGAAACCCGTGGTCGTGAAGTGCGTGAAGCATTGAACAAGATGGATACTGTGGTTGTGGTCGATCCTTTCCCAACCATGGCAGGTGTTATGCACCAACGTAAAGACGGTGTGTATCTATTGCCTGCGGCGACGCAATTCGAAACCTATGGTTCAGTATCGGCCTCAAACCGTTCGCTCCAATGGCGTACTAAAGTCATCGAGCCACTGTTTGAGTCTCTGCCCGATCACATCATCATGTATAAGTTCGCTAAAAAATGGGGCGTTGAAAAAGAATTCTGTAAGCACATTCAAGTGAATGGCGAAGAGCCTTTGATTGAAGATGTGACCCGCGAATTCAATACCGGTATGTGGACTGTAGGTTATACAGGTCAAAGCCCTGAGCGTTTGAAAATGCACCAAGAAAACTGGGGCACTTTCGATGTCAATAATCTAACAGCACCGGGCGGCCCTGCTAAGGGTGAAGTCTACGGTTTACCTTGGCCATGTTGGGGTACACCAGAGATGAAACATCCTGGTACCCAGATCCTGTACGATCAATCAAAACACGTGAAAGACGGTGGCGGTAACTTCCGTGCCCGTTACGGTGTCGAGCATGATGGCGTCAACATTCTTGCCGAAGGTTCTTTCTCTAAAGGCAGTGAAATTCAAGATGGTTATCCTGAATTCTCCGCCGACATGCTCAAGCAATTGGGTTGGTGGGATGAACTCACAGATGCAGAGAAAAAACGCGCCGAAGGCAAAAACTGGAAAACTGACATTTCTGGTGGCATCCAACGTGTTGCGATCAAGCATGGCTGTATTCCCTATGGTAATGCGAAAGCCCGTTGTATCGTTTGGACTTTCCCAGATGATATCCCGAAACATCGCGAACCACTTTACACTCCTCGTCGTGACTTAGTCGCCAAGTACCCAACCTACGAAGACCGTATGGTTGCGCGTCTGCCGACCTTGTATAAGTCAATCCAAGATAAGGACTTTACCCAAGGCTTCCCGCTGACGCTGACCTCTGGTCGTCTAGTGGAATACGAAGGCGGCGGTGAAGAATCCCGTTCTAACCCTTGGCTTGCTGAGCTGCAACAAGAAATGTTCATCGAGATGAACCCTGCGGATGCTGCGGATCGCGGCGTGCGTGACGGTGACAATGTCTTTGTACATGGCCCAGAAGGCGCCAAGATCACGGTTAAGGCTATGGTGACACCGCGCGTTATTGCCGGTGAATGTTTTATGCCATACCACTTTGCTGGTGTGTTTGAAGGCGAAAGCCTCGCGAAAAACTATCCTGAAGGCACAGTGCCTTACGTGATAGGCGAATCGGCAAACACCATTTTAACTTATGGCTACGACGTTGTGACTCAGATGCAAGAAACTAAGTCCAGCTTGTGCCAGATCAGCAAAGCCTAACCTACTTGATGAGGAGATAAGCCATTATGGCAGTCATGAAATTTCTGTGTGACACCAAGCGCTGCATCGAGTGTAACGGTTGTGTCACTGCATGTAAGAACGAAAACGACTCCGCTCTCGAGTGGGGAATCCAACGTCGCCGCGTGGTGACGATTAACGATGGTCTACCTGGCGAAGCCTCAATTTCAGTGGCATGTATGCACTGTACTGACGCTCCCTGCATGGCTGTATGTCCGGCAGATTGTTTCTACCGTACCGAAGACGGCATAGTGCTACACAACAAAGATACCTGTATCGGTTGTGGTTATTGCTTCTATGCTTGTCCATTTGGTGCACCGCAATTCCCGAAAAAGACTGCCTTTGGTAGTCGTGGCAAGATGGACAAGTGTACTTTCTGCGCCGGTGGCCCAGAAGAAACCTTCTCCGAAGCCGAGCGTAAAAAATACGGTGCCAACCGTATTGCTGAGGGCAAGTTACCTATGTGTGCTGAGCTTTGTTCGACAAAAGCCCTGCTCGCGGGTGATGCGGAAGTGGTATCCAATATCTACCGTCAACGTATGGCCTCTCGTGGCAATCCTAACGTGATTTGGGGTTACAACCCCAAGACAGGTGAGATTAACTAAGCAGAGCGAGGGTTAGGGAGTCATCCCTAACCTCTGGCAAGGAGTGAAAATGTTAAACAAACAGTTAAACAAATCACTGCGCAGTCTGTTTGCTCTGTTGGTGCTCGTCATGGGATTGGGATTAGGTTCAGTAATGAGCGCAAGCCCAGTACACGCAAGTGATCAGCAATCGAGTCAACAACAGGCGAAAGCGCAAACCAGCGATGCCGATCTTTGGCGAGCGGTAAAAGCAGGCGATGCCGGCTATACCACTGCCAAAGGGATAGATACTGGGGTGTTGATTAACGTTGCCGGTAACCAAGGTAAAGAACTGAGAAACCAATATCTGACCCCGATTATGGCGTTGGCCGTTGTCGGTGTGTTCGGGGCTTTCTTATTGTTTTATCTGGTGAATGGTCCATCAAAACTCAGCAAAGGCTTTTCAGGCAAGTTAGTGGCACGTTGGTCTAAGGCGGATCTGTGGATCCACTGGATCATGGCGAGCAGCTGTCTGACACTAATGTTTACCGGTTTAACCATAATGTTAGGTAAGCATGTTGTTCAGCCAATGTTAGGGCCTGATCTGTGGGCGCCATTGATCTACGGCAGCAAAACCATCCACGATTGGGCAGGTCCCATCTTTATCGCGGCTTGGGCTGTCTGTGTCGTCAAATGGATGCCGCTACAAACCTTCAAGATGTATGATTTGAAATGGTTTTTAGTGGTAGGTGGTTATATCAACTTTGGCCCGTTCAAAGGTAAACACCCCGACAGTGGTTTTGCTAACGCCGGTGAAAAAATGTGGTTCTGGACGCTGATGTTGTTTGGTTTATTTATCAGTGTTTCTGGCATCATGTTGGTGTTACCTGGCTTAGACTTACCGCGCGAAGCCTCCATGGGCGCGCTACTGATCCACTCTATCAGCGCCATTATTCTGATTGCCTTTACCATAGTGCATATTTGGATGGCGACCGTACTCAGCGAAGGCGGTATGGAGTGTATGAAGTCAGGCTATTGTGATGAAAACTGGGCAATCCAGCACCACAATCTCTGGTATGACGAAATCAAAGCCAACGGCAACTTAAAATATAAAGACTAAGTTAAACCGCAGCTTTTAGGTCCTTAAAACACCCCGCAATGCGGGGTGTTCTTTTATCTGTACTTCATTCGACAATACAAAAACTTAACACCTGAAACGCTGTGATACAAAAAGCCGCCAGCGCCCTGCTTCCAAGGGAGTTGCGAAACTATGAGCGAGTTAACGCTTTAAGAGAACGGCAGCCGATTTCAACACTGCAAACTGTCCTAGATCAATTCCTACTCAACCCTTTCCTACTATATTGCCGTCACGCGCGATGATTGATGGCAAACAAGATGATTTCATTATCTTTTCCACCGCTAATCTTCACTTTTTGATAACAAGATGAATCCCACAAAAAGCCGTGCGATCTCAAAAAACTAAACCCTAATTTCAGGAGTCAGCATGAAGCAGCAACCCAGCGATTTATCTCGCCGATCTTTGCTTAAAGCGCTCACCGTCGGCAGCGTAGCGGGTGCCGCGATTGCCACAACCGGCATGAGCGTGGCACAGGCCAGCGAGAGCAGCAAGGTAACCAACAAAGCGTCAAAGGGTTACCACGAAACTGCGCACATCAGCAGCTATTACAATAGCTTGCGCAGCTAATCTAGGAGAAGTCAGCGATGAAGTTAACTCGCAAGTCTAGTGTCGCCCCAGTGGCAGACAAACCGGCGTTAGGCATTAGCCGTCGTCAATTTATGAAGCACGCAGGTATTGCCACCGGTGGTATTGCGGCGGCATCACTAATGGGCACAGGCATGATGCGTCGCGTCGAAGCCAAAGAAGTGCCACATGATGCCCCCATCGAAGTCAAACGTACTATTTGTAGTGCCTGCGCCGTCGGTTGTGGTCTGTATGCCGAAGTACAAAATGGCGTATGGACGGGTCAAGAACCAGCATTCGATCACCCCTTCAACGCCGGTGGTCACTGCGCTAAAGGTGCGGCACTGCGTGAGCATGGCCATGGCGAAAAACGCCTGAAATACCCAATGAAATTGGTTGATGGCAAGTGGAAAAAAATCTCTTGGGAAGATGCGATTAACGAAGTGGGCGACCAAATGCTCAACATTCGTAAAGAATCCGGCCCAGACTCAGTGTACTTCATGGGTAGCGCTAAGTTCTCTAACGAAGGTTGCTACATGTACCGCAAACTGGCGGCCATGTGGGGCACAAACAACGTCGACCATTCAGCTCGTATTTGTCACTCTACCACGGTAGCCGGTGTTGCTAACACTTGGGGCTACGGTGCGCAAACTAACTCCTTTAACGATATCCAAAACGCGAATGCGATTTTCTTTATCGGTGCTAACCCAGCAGAAGCCCACCCAGTGGCGATGCAACATATTCTGATCGCTAAAGAAAGAAACAACGCTAAGTTGATCGTAGTTGATCCACGTTTCTCTCGCACCGCGGCGCATTCAGATCTGCACTGCGCATTGCGTCCAGGTACTGATATTCCGTTTATCTACGGTATGTTATGGCACATTTTTGAAAACGGTTGGGAAGATAAAACTTTTATCCAACAACGTGTTTTCGAGATGGGCACCATTCGCGCCGAGGCGAAAAAATTTCCACCTAAAGAAGTGGAAAACATCACAGGTGTGAGTGAAGCCGAGGTTTATCAAGCCGCGAAACTCATGGCTGATAACCGCCCAGGTACTGTGATCTGGTGTATGGGGGGTACTCAACACCACGTCGGTAATGCCAACACCCGCGCTTACTGTATTCTGCAATTAGCGCTAGGCAACATGGGCGTATCAGGCGGCGGAACGAACATTTTCCGTGGTCACGATAACGTACAAGGCGCGACTGACTTAGGTTTGTTATTCGATAACTTACCGGGTTACTACGGCTTAACAACAGGTGCTTGGACTCACTGGACCCACGTGTGGGATCTAGACATGGAATGGATGAAAGGCCGTTTCGATCAAGGCACTTATCTTGGCCGCGAACCTATGACTACGCCGGGTATCCCTTGTTCTCGCTGGCACGATGGTGTGCTAGAAGAGAAAGGCAAACTCGCGCAGCAAGATAACATTCGCATGGCGTTTTTCTGGGGACAATCGGTGAACACCGAAACCCGCCAACGTGATGTGCGTGATGCCTTAGACAAGATGGACACTGTGGTGGTGGTCGATCCATTCCCAACTATGGCAGGTGTGATGCATCGCCGTAAGAATGGTGTTTACTTGCTACCAGCAGCGACACAGTTTGAAACTGAAGGCTCAGTTTCTAACTCTGGCCGCAGTCAGCAATGGCGCGAAAAAGTCATAGAGCCATTGTTTGAATCTAAAACCGATATCGAAATCATGTATCGCTTAGCGCAAAAACTTGGTTTTGCTGAGCAGTACACTAAACGCATCGCCAAAGAAAATGATTTGCCTGTGATTGAAGACATCACCCGCGAAATCAACCGCGGCATGTGGACTATCGGTATGACGGGCCAAAGCCCTGAACGTCTGAAACTGCATACCCAAAACTGGGGCACCTTCAGCAACAAGACGCTGGAAGCCGCAGGCGGACCAGCGAAAGGCGAAACCTACGGTTTACCTTGGCCATGTTGGGGCACGCCAGAAGCGAAACACCCCGGCACCCAAATTCTGTACGATCAATCCAAACATGTTAAAGACGGTGGCGGTAACTTCCGTGCCCGTTATGGCGTTGAATACAATGGTAAAAACCTATTGGCCGAAGGCTCTTTCTCTAAAGGTGCTGAAATCCAAGACGGTTATCCAGAATTCTCCGACAAACTGCTCAAACAACTCGGTTGGTGGGATGATCTGACGGCGGCAGAAAAAGCCGAAGCCGAAGGCAGAAACTGGAAGACTGATTTGTCAGGCGGCATAGTTCGCGTAGCGATCAAGCATGGCTGTATTCCTTTCGGTAACGCTAAAGCCCGTTGTATTGTTTGGACTTTCCCAGACCAAGCGCCAGTTCACCGCGAACCGTTATACACGCCGCGCCGTGACTTAGTGGCCCAATACCCAACCTATGCCGACATGCAAGTGCACCGTCTGCCTACGCTGTATAAGTCAATCCAAGACAAAGACATGAGCGGCAAGTACCCACTGGTACTGACCTCAGGCCGTCTGGTTGAATACGAGGGTGGTGGTGAAGAATCTCGTTGTAACCCTTGGCTAGCTGAACTTCAACAGGAAATGTTTGTTGAGATAAGCCCTGCCGATGCAGCTGATCGCGGCATTCGTAACGGTGAAGACGTCTGGTTAGAAGGCGCCGAAGGTGGCCGCATTAAGGTACAAGCTATGGTGACGCCACGCGTTAAACCTGGCGTGACCTTTATGCCATATCACTTTGCGGGTGTGATGCACGGTGAAAGTTTAGCGCCTAATTATCCAGAGGGCACAGTACCTTACGTTATCGGTGAATCCGCTAACACTGCGCTGACCTATGGTTATGATCCTGTGACACAAATGCAGGAAACCAAGGCATCACTCTGTCAGATCGTTAAAGCGTAAGTGCAGCTTAAGCTAGGAGAATTGCCATTATGGCTACAATGAAATTTTTGTGTGATACCAAGCGCTGCATCGAATGTAACGGTTGTGTCACTGCCTGTAAAAACGAAAACGACTCCGCTCTCGAGTGGGGGATCCAACGCCGCCGCGTAGTGACCATTAACGATGGTCAACGTGGTGAAGCCTCTATCTCTGTCGCCTGTATGCATTGCTCAGATGCACCTTGTATGGCAGTTTGCCCAGCAAATTGCTTCTACAGAACCGACGATGGCATAGTGCTACACAACAAAGATGCCTGTATTGGTTGCGGTTACTGCTTGTACGCCTGTCCGTTTGGTGCACCGCAGTTCCCGAAAAAAGGTGCCTTTGGTAGCCGTGGCAAGATGGATAAATGTACCTTCTGCGCTGGCGGCCCAGAAGAAAACCACTCAAATGCAGAGCGCCAAAAATACGGTTCAAACCGTATTGCCGAAGGCAAACTGCCTATGTGTGCAGAACTGTGTGCCACTAAGGCCCTGTTAGCGGGTGATGCTGAAATTGTTTCAAACATCTTCCGTGAACGTGTGGCTTACCGTGGTGCTAAAAACGCGGCTTGGAATTAATTCAGGTCAACAGGATCTGTCCACAGACTTAGCTTAGCGCCTGCTCAGGCGGGCGCGACTAAGTGAGAGAGGATGTATGATGAACAAATGGTTCAAACACATAGGTTTAGCCATAGCACTGCTATTTAGTGCCGTGTGTATAGCCAATGGTGGTGATGAACTGGCGAATCAAGTTCAACAGTCTGATGCCCAAATTTGGGCACAACTGAAGGATGGTGCCACGGGATACACTACCTCCCAAAGTGAGTTTCATGCTCAACCCATCAATACCTATGATCTACGGGTATTAGAGCTACGTAGCGACTGGTTAGCGCCGGCCTTAATGGCAGCACTATTCGGCATGATTATTATCTTTGTCTTATTTATCAAGGTGAATGGCATCTCTAAGCTGCACCATGGTTTTTCAGGCAAGTTAGTGCATCGCTGGTCTAAGTTTGATGTTTCAATCCACTGGTTAGGCGCGATCCCGTGCTTACTGTTGATTTTAACGGGCTTAACCTTGCTGGCAGGTCGCTTCTTCTTCCAACCTTGGTTGGGCGAAGGCATCTGGGAAGCCATCGTCTACGGTGCGAAGCAAATCCATGACGTGATGGCGATTCCCTTCATGATAGGTTGGGCATTAATGACCACCCTCTGGGCGAAAAACCAGCTGCCAAAAATGTACGACGTAAAGTGGTTCTTAGTCGTGGGCGGTTACATTAACTTTGGCCCGTTTAAAGGTAAGCACCCAGACGCAGGTTTTGCGAACGCCGGTGAGAAAATGTGGTTCTGGGCCTTTGCCCTATTTGGATTAGTGATTTCGGCCTCAGGCATGTTGTTACTCTTCCCTAACCTATTCGAACCTAGCCGTACATTAAGCTTGATCGCACTCGTGCTGCACTCAGTGAGCGCTATCGTGATCTGTGCTTTTTCTATCGTACACATCTTCATGGCAACCGTAATGTCAGAAGGCGGTATGGAATGTATGGTGTCTGGCTACTGTGATGAAAACTGGGCAAGCCAACATCACAACCTGTGGTTTGACGAAATCAAAGCTAACGGCACCTTGAAATACAAAGACTAGTGTCATTGACTCGTCTCAACGCATAAAAGAAACCGTCGGTTTAACTAAAAACACCTCGCAGCGTCGAGGTGTTTTTCTTCATGCCAATATTGATACATTTTAAAACATTTACTCAATCTGTGATGTCGCTCACAAGCGGCAATACCTGTGTTGTTTCTATGTTTCGAAATTTAGGAGATTTGACAAATTATAAATTAAAAACAATAAGTTAGAATTCAACGTTATTTTGCAACTCAATATATAATCAACCCAGCGTTTGATTACATGCAACAATATGAAAACAAGTATTAATAAACAATGCCTTACGGCGTAATTTAAACAACCATCAATTTGCACCCTCTTATTTCAGGCTGTAAAATGACCATATTGTGTAATTTTATTACATCACCTCTTCTATCCGTTCTACATCCTTAAGGTCACTATGTTTAATAATGCTAAAACCAGCACTCTGACGGCTTTGCCCTCGGTGATCGCGAGTATTCTACTCATCATCATAGGTATCTCATCCTATCGTAGCTTTACCGATCTCGGTGAAACTAGCCGTCGCTTAGTCAACAATACCCAACTGGCAGAAACCTTTACCAATATACGTGCTGAATTCTTTGAAATTCGTTTAGCGACGCTAGTCCATAATGAGAAAGGCATTACCGAACATCAACAGAACATTAGCCAGCTAGTCGCTAAACTCTCTGAATTTAATACCAATTTCATGGGCCAAAATGCGCGTAACATTCAGACTTTACAGCCACAGATAGAGCAATATGTCCGTCTTTACCGACAAGAAGTTACGCTTGCTGAGCGCACCGCCACAGAAGCGGAATTAACTGAGGAACGTCGTGAACTTGGTCCTAAAGTCAGCGATCAAATTAATCAACTCGTTTCACTAATCACTATCCGTAACCATGAGTTAGGAACTCAGGCAGGAAGTAAGATTGCTATCGCAGAAAGCTTGTTACTGGGCCTGATCTTATTTGCCATCGTCGCCTCACTTCTCAGCGCGCTCTTTATGAGCAAACGCTTAGTCCGAATCGTCAATGACATTAAGCTGGTAATGGAACGCCTAGCCAATGGCGACCTGACACATAAGACAAACATAAAGGGTGACAACGAACTCTGCTCACTCGCCACCGATCTCGATCGCGTTATCGATAATCTACGCCATATCATCTCAGATATTACCCAAGCCTCAGATCACATGTCTGACCAAATTGGCCAACTGAATGTGCAATCCAATACTAATAGTGGTGCGCTACAAACTCACGCAGTCGAAACCGACCAAGTCGTAACGGCCATGACAGAAATGAGCGCGACTGCCCATAACGTTGCAGGTGATGCCGCGTCTGCAGCCCAGTTTACTCAGCAAGCCAATGAACAAGCTGATAAATCGAAGAAAGCCGTTGAACAGGCCGCCAACACTGTGATTGCCTTGGTGACTAAAGTCGATGTAGCAGCCGATGCGATTAATGATATGAACGAAAACACTCGTCATATCGCCGCTATTTTAAATGTAATAGGCGAGATTGCCGATCAGACCAATCTGCTCGCGCTCAATGCGGCTATCGAAGCCGCCCGCGCAGGTGAACAAGGTCGAGGCTTTGCCGTTGTCGCCGATGAAGTGCGTACATTGGCCGCTCGTACTCAAGCCAGTACATCCGAGATCAATCAGATGCTTGAACGTTTACGCCGCGGTGCCGATGCAGCAGTGACCGCAATGGAGCAAACCAAACACAGTTGCCAACAAGCCGCTGACACAACCACTCTGGTAACGGAAAACCTCGATACCCTGACCGCTTATGTGTTCGATATTAATGGGCTTAGCAATCAAATCGCCACTGCCGCCGAAGAGCAAAGCGCCGTGACCGAAGAGATAAACCGTAATCTGACCACCATTCGTGAAATGGTCGATGAACTGAATCAAAGCGGTAAAGCCACCCTCAATAGCGCAACCTCTTTGGCCGCGACGAAAGAACAACTCGTCGGCGTGGTCTCACATTTTAAGCTTTAAGTTTATATTTACTCGTCCACTCTTGACACAAATCCCTTGCGTGTCATAACTCGCAAGGGATTTCGCTTAATTTTTATTGAGTCGCTATTTAACTGCAAAGAACGTATCAAGTCACGGCTACTGAATTACAGCTGGCCCAATATCACAGCTAGCATCACGGGAGATAATTGCAGCATGAAGATTATGATCACCCTCTAATACGACTTTTCCTTGCTCGACAAAGGTAATGAGTAATTCTCCAGTATTAAGACGATGCGGAGTCGGCTTAGCAATATTGCCGAAACTAGGCTCAACCACTAACTCCTCAACACCTAATTGACCATTAGGGTTCAGACATCGACGCCAAAGGGATAATCCACTATTTTCTTGAATGGGGTAAACATAATAAATATCAATATTGCCATCTGGTCTGATAATAGCCTTAGCATCGTGCACTGTCGCATCAGTCAAGTTAATAGGTATAGCCTCTGTCCAAGTATGCCCTAAATTACTGGATATTCTAAAATGAGTCTTAATGATATAGGCAGGTTTACCGCTGGGCTGAGTTTGACTTGTGCGGAAGGATTTTTGAAAAAAATAGACAATATTACCACCGGAGAAAGATGAAAGATAAGGCATAAAACCTGAACTATCTATAGCAGAGGGGGTATCAAATTTGACGCCATCATTACTTAGTGCAAAATAAAGACTGCAACATTTTTTGGCGGTATACACAATAGCAACACTGTTGCGACTAACTCGATGAAATTTAATATTACTTGATGGCGCAATCGCATCCTTTAATGATACAGATTCTATTTCGACTAAAACCCCATTACGCAATTTGGCTCGAAATACATCAGCCTCAGACTTAAAGCTGCGGGCCTCAAGATAATACAACCAATCTTCGCCATTAAAGTTAACTAAACTCACGGACGAGACTATATTAGAAGGACTTTCAGGTAAAATATTGACTAATGAACCTTTATCTAATACGCCATGATCAAAATTTAAAGGAGTATACCTCAACCAAGCTTTTTCCATCTTATATCCACTCCAAGATTCATACACTAAAGTATTGGATGTTCCAGATTGGATTAGGGCACTTGTAAATTGAATGGCGCTGGGATGCTCTACGCGTAGTATATTTTCTCTTTTTAAAGGCAGTTCATTGCCACTCGCCGTAAATGAACATGCAATAACAATATATATAATTACTCGCTTTATTATCATCCATTCATCAGGTAAGAGTTTCATATTTATTCTTCCTTAAATATTGAATACCACTAAAAAACTTCGGACTCAGCCAATCAACCACGCCATCATGGGCTTTCATGCACAACCAACACACCGTATTACTCGTGAACACCGTATTCGTACTCGATACGTTAAGCGGCACACTTGTCACATTTAGTTCACAGCCTAACTTTATATTACCTGCCAACAACATAGCTAATCACTTTGAGAATCGGGATATATTAAGATGAAAAATGTGCTCGTCACCTCAGGCTTGTGCCTGTCAGTTTTGCTACTGAGTGCTTGTAATTCGGATGATAAAGACATCAGTAGCCTGACCACACAAACCACCTTAATTGGCGGTGATAGCCACTGCTGGATGGGCGGCACTCGCACGGATTCAGGTCTTGATAGCAACGATAACGGCAAGCTCGACAGTAATGAAGTGGTTGATAGCAGCTATACATGTAATGCCGACCTGTTTACGGATAAAGCGGTGCATTTACCTTTCACTGTGCTGCGCGCTGATTTAGACAATGGCGCTATGCCTGGTACTAAATTTGAAATTCGTAACGGCGGCTATGGCTCTGATGCAGCGCCCAATCCCAATAATCCTATTCAATTTTATGCCCTCACCGATCGCGGCCCGAATGCGGATTACACAGGTAGTTTAGGCAAAGGTAAGATGTTTCCAACGCCGGACTACACACCACGTATCGGTTTATTTGAACTCCAAACCAATGGCACCATCACTAAGGTCAAAGACATCTTATTTAAACGCCCAGATGGCAGCTTGATCACCGGACTTCCCAATAGCAGCAGCCTTGGCGGCACAGGAGAAATCCCCTATGACGCAGCAGGTGAAGTCATTCGTCAAGACATGAGCCAGCCTTACAATGCCCAGACCACCCCCATCAAGCTCGATGACTATGGGTTAGATTCAGAAGGTCTTGCCGCCATGGATGATGGCAGTTTTTGGGTCAGCGACGAGTATGGTCCACATATAGTGCATTACTCGGCTGAAGGCGTAGAAATAGCGCGGATTAATCCTTTCGCAGACGATGCACGCAACTTATATAGCCTACCAGCAGAGTTTGCTCATCGCCGTGCCAACCGCGGGATGGAAGGGCTGACCATCACGCCCGATCAGTCGACACTTGTGGGCATAATGCAATCGACCATTTCCAATCCCGATAAGAGTGTTAACAATAATACCCTGACTCGAATCGTGACCATCAACTTGGTGACCGGCGCTATTGGCCAATATTTATATCAGCAAGAAATTGCCCAGAACTCTAACTCAGCGATCGTTGCCTTAAGTAACAGCCAATTTTTAGTGTTAGAACGTGATGGCAAGTTTTTTAATATCGACACTGATGTGATGAAGCATGTATACAAGATAGATATAAGCGGCGCGACAGATCTAGAGACCGTCGCTGCACAAGCTGATATCGCCCAAGATGCGGCGTTAGGTTTAACCCTTAAAGGTAAAACCTTAGAACAGGTAGCGCTAAGCGATGGCTGGGAGGCACTTGCAGCCAATGGCATCATACCCGCGACAAAATCACTGGTGCTAGATATGGCCGCCAAAACACAATATCCCCATGACAAAATGGAAGGTTTGTGGCTCATTGATAATAAGCGTTTGGGTGTGCTAAATGACGATGACTTTGCCACTTGGAGCAATAACAACACCTTAGAACAGAAATATCTCGATAGTGCGCAAAGTGATATCGACGGCAACACTTTGTATATAGTTGACGACTTATCCTTATCGGCTGATAAATAACCATTAAGTATTCAGCCACATGAGCCATCACTGTCTTATAGTGGTGGCTCATAACACACTCAAGTTGTAATAGAAGTCGTTATCGCGAAAACATAAACAACCTTGCATCAGCACATCACTTAAGGATTAACCGATGAAAACTGCTTCACAGGCGATGATGTCATTCACGTTAGTCTCAAGTGCCCTGCTCGCCTCATATGCAGCACAAGCAAATCCTGTTGAAACATCAAGGGAATATAAGTTACTGCTCGACCCAAGCCACTTTAATTACGCCACTCAAAGTACAACCGCCAATAGCTATCTAACGGATGCTAAACAAACCATTAGCAACGCAATTAGTCGCAATGTCACAGGCTCTTGGGCATTAACCAAAACACGTCAAGTAGCCTTCTATGACACCCCAACCAGTTGTCAGCTAAAGCAGTTAGGTTATATCTTTCGTGACCGAACGAGCGATGGCAAAAGTGAAGTAACCCTGAAATTTCGCAGCCCTGATCGATTTATTGCTGACTTTGAAGATCTCAGCTCACCCGATAATCAAGCCGACACTAAACTCGAAGCCGACATCAGTACCGATATCAATAATGGCATCCGCATTGTATATAGCCATTCAACCACCACGCCAAACACTCGCACCTTAAATGATATGGCCGATGTAAATAGTCACTTTTCAGGCTTTGCCGACGCTTACGGTTTAAGTAGCAATCTCACACTCGCCAAAGTCGGTGGCCTTACGATTAACGAATATGTGTTTGAAGGCTGTGAAATCGATTTAGGTAGCATAGATGCCTCACTCGAACTCACGCTGTGGTACACCAGCTCCCCAAGTGCCTCGCAGCAACCCGTGATTGCCGAAGTGTCCTTTAAGTATAAAGATCCCACTGGCAATTACACTGCCAAAGTCGTGCAAAGAGCTAAGCTGGCTTTAGACGCTATGGCGCAAATGAGTGCGTGGAACTCAACGAGTTCACTTACTAAAACTGCTTTTATCTATGCAGCAGCACCCAATTTTTGCAGTCAATAGTGACACAAATCAGCGTTGAGGCATAAAGCCGCAAAACGGCTATTTTGGTAGGTAAACTAGGTAACAAGGAAAATGTCGGTAGCCCCTTCAAACTGGCAATGCCACACAATAGTCACGGCAGTGCTATCGCTGCAACTCATCCGCCAGTCATAACACAGTGGCAAACAGCAAGACTTGCTTGTAGCATAACAAGCCACTATGTTAGCCAACTTCACTAACACTACCACTTGCAAGTACCCAGCTTAACTACAAGGATGTTATGAAGATATTCACGATTGCGACTCTCCTATTACTGTTGACCCTAAGCTTTGCAGCAACAGCGGAAAAATCCGCGCTGGAACAGTTATTTGAGCAACAACAATACGACGCTTTCTTACAACAAGCGCAGCAAGCCGCAGAAAACAATGCTGATGCGTTATTTCTACTGGGTAAAGCCTACCATCTCGGCCGTGGCGTCACGCAAGACAATGCCACCGCCAGCCAATACTATGAACAAGCCAGAGCCTTAGGTTCGGCCCGTGCCAGCCATAATCTAGGCAGCATGGCGCTGGATAATGATCGAAAAACGCAGGCCATCCCCTTGTTAGAAGAAGCACTGGCGCGGGGTCTTAAACTACCGACCTTATATAACCTAGGGCGAGCACACAGTCCGGCAGATCCCAGTTCAAGGTTCTATCTAACGAAAGCAATCGCAGCGGCGCAGCGAGCGGGGAGTTACTTTGGGCAAGCCTTTGAACTTCAACTCGATAACCTCTATCTGGATAATGCCTCACGCGAGTATCTGCGCGCTTACTTAATAGCGATGCAAAGTGTCGGCAGCGAAAGAGAAAGTCTCGACCTCCCGCAGTTACGCCAGCAAGCCATAAAGTGGCTGGAATTGGGTATGGCAGCAGATGATAGTACGGCGTGGACAAACTACGGCGCCCTACTGTTGAACGAAAATGACTACAGCGGTGCGAAAGCCGCATTTTTACAAGGTGCTAAACGTCAAGTTGCCATCGCTAACTATCATTTAGGCAGCATGGAAGAGCGTGGTTTGGGCGCAGAGGCCAATAAAGTGCAAGCACTGGCATACTACGAGAAAGCGGCGTTAGCGGGCATGGAACAAGCGAAGGCTCCCGCTTATGAGCTGCTTAAGGCACAACTGGAATATGAAGACGATCTCACTAAATTGAAACAAGGCATTGCCCGCTTTAATGCGCTAAAACAGCAAGATCAGTATGTTCCCATCTCACTGGACTCAGTTATAAATCGGCTGGCATGGGGCACGTTTCTGGCACAGCAGCGGCAACAGACTCTTTCGCTACCCACAGCGGCCAAAATCCAATTAAGCTTGCAAGCCTGTGGTTTAGGCTACAACCAATTGCATGGCAGCACATACAATATTGGAGAAAACTCGCACTGGCGTATGGCGGCGTATCTGACCTTAGCCGACAAAATCGCTTTACCACTTGAAGGCAGAGTCGACGAGCATGGCTGTGCCAGCTTAACGATTGCCATGACAGATCAGCTGTATCGCTTATTACAACAAGGTGCCGTATTCGGATTGCGCTTTCCTAACTACACACTGCCACTGGCATTAAGCCAGCAAGAAAATATCTTGCAGCTGACACTTATGCCCGTCGAGACCCCATTACCGGTTGATTAGTCACAGCAATCTAAGCCTGTGACCGCGCTTGCTAGACCACAGGTATTGTCTATTTTCGATAGCAACATCTTATTATTCCCTCGCCCAATATCCCGCCAACATGGCGCCTGATAGGTTATGCCATATCGAAAATATCGCGCTGGGGATGGCAGAAATAGGGCTAAAAAACTTAATACACAAAGCGGTAGCGAGACCCGAGTTTTGTAAACCGACTTCGATAGAAATGGTTTTGCTGACGGTATGGTTAAAGCCTAATAAACGGCAGCAAAAGTAGCCTAAAGCGAGGCCTAAACCATTATGTAAGAACACTGCCAGCAAAATAATGGGGCCAACTTTATCAAACTGATTGGCATTTAATGCCACGATAATGGTAATCGCCATCACGATTGCCAAGATTGAAATCAACGGCAATGCGAGAGCGACTTTGGCCACCAGCGATTTAAAGAAATGATTGATGATCACGCCTGCGCTGACAGGGAACAGCACAATTTTCACTAAACTCAGTAGCATGTCGGCGAAGGGAATATCGATCATTTCGCCAATCAACAGCTTAATAATCAGTGGCGTTAATACTACGCCCGCTAAGGTCGACAGTGCCGTCATGGTTATCGATAAAGCCACATCGCCTTTTGCCAAATAACAGACCACGTTTGAGGCGGTGCCGCCTGCCACGCTGCCCACCAACACCATGCCTATGGTGAGTTCCCTATCTAATCCTAATAACTGGCTGATCAATAATGCGCTAAGCGGCATGACCGAAAATTGCAGTATCAGCCCAGTCAGCACGGCACGTTTTTGTTTGAATGCATTAGCAAAATCCTGCAGATCTAAGGTGAGTCCCATAGAGAGCATGATGATCACTAACAGCGGCACTATGGCGGATTTAAGCTCAGTAAACCAACTCGGCATCAAATAAGCGGTCACAGCGCCTATCAGTGCCAACAGCGGGAAGAAGCGGTTTACGTTTACCAACATAGCTAGCCCTTTAGATCATGAGGTTATTTCATCGCTCGGATGATGACAGTCGAGCATTGGATAGACAAGCGCTAATCCGTCAGCAATAAAAGCCTTTAATGGTGATATTTTAATCTCCACATTTCGACTGACACCTTAAGTTAACTCCTCAAATTCACAGTAAATTCCTCCAAAAAGTACAGGTTAAAAATGCATGCTTAATCACTAAAACATGATCTGCTTAACAAAAAGCCCGTGATTTCCTTGTTAGGAAACCGTAACTTATAACCAGTTCACGTTTTAACAATTACATACGAGGTAGTCTAATTGCGCTAGGTAGTCGTGAATTACCTAAAGCAATTTCGGTGTTTACGGTTAGCACTCACAGATAGGAATCGTTATGTCATCAGTTATCCAAACGCTCAACGGCGCTATCGCAACGCCTTATCAAGCGAATATTACCGTCCCTAACTGGATGCTCGGCTCGATGGAACGAGTCATGCAGTACTACGTCGATAAGAATCTTCGCCTCGATACCCTTTCCGCAGAAATGATGCCAGCGCCCGTAGAAGGCAAAAAGTATATGCTGTACGCGCATATCCCCTTCTGCCACACCCTGTGTTCTTACTGCACCTTCCACCGTTTTATGTTCAAGGAAGACAAGGCACGCGCCTATTTCATCTCATTGCGTAAAGAGATGGAAATGGTCAAAGCCCTAGGCTATGACTTTGAATCTATGTACATTGGCGGCGGCACCACCACAGTATTAGAAGATGAATTAGCCCGTACTATCGAACACGCGAAAACCCTATTCCCGAGCATTAAAGAAGTCTCCTGCGAGTCCGATCCGCAGCATTTAGACAGCCCAGGCTTTAAGCAACTCAAAGGCCTAGTGGATCGCATGTCCATCGGCGTGCAAAGCTTTAATGACGATATTTTAAAAATGACCGACCGACTAGATAAGTTCGGTACGGGTCAACAAACCTTCGACAAGATCATGGGCGCCAAAGAGCTGTTCCCCATTATCAACGTCGATCTGATTTTTGGTTTCCGCGGCCAAACCGATGAAGTGATCCAACACGATCTCGACATGGCATCGCGTTTAGATCCAAGACAAATTACCACTTATCCGCTGATGATCACCCACCAGACTCGCAAGAGTGTAAAAGGCAAATTAGCGGCGCCGCAGGCGGATATGGCTAACCAATATCGCCAGATCTTAAACAGCCTGAATGGCCAATATAATCAATTGTCTGCATGGGCATTTGGTAAAACAGATGACGAAGGATTTGACGAATACGTTATCGACTACGACGAATATTTAGGGGTAGGTTCTGGCTCATTCAGCTTCTTGAATGACACCTTATATGTGAACACTTTCTCGCTACGTAAGTACCAAGAACGCATCGCAGCGGGCCACATGGGTGTCGAGCAACAAAAGAACTACAGCAAAAAAGACGTGATGCAATATCGCTTTTTGCTGGGCATGTTCTCCGGCCGTTTATCACGTAAATATTTCCGCGACACCTTTGGCGTCAACTTAGATACCGCCTTGTTTAAAGAAATGACGTCGATGAAGTTAATTGGCGCGATCAAGAATGACCCAAGGGATCCCGACAATCTGATCGTGACCGACAACGGCAAGATGATGGGTCTCTTGATGATGAAAGAGTTTTATTCAGGTATGGACAATGTGCGCGCCCAATTGCGTAAACCGCTCAAACCCTGTGATATGTAACACTTACGGATGATTGTTGATTCATAAAGACTAAACAGGCCCTTCGAGGGCCTTTTTGTTAACTTGGTTTAAAGGTAGTCTTGCCTTATACCAATCGTATTAATGCTAGCTTGAGCGCGATCCCAGTCATAAAGGAGTATGGGTTATGGGTTTTAATGAACAAGAAAAAAACGCCTTATTGGCACTCAAAGGCGTTGGCCCTACTGTGATAAAGCGCTTCGAAGAAATTGGTATCAGTTCACTGCAACAACTGGCACAACACGAAGTGGATGATATCGCAAACTTAGTCGCCAGCATGCTGCGCACCACGTGCTGGAAAAACAGTCCTCAAGCGCGAAACGCCATAGGTGCGGCCATCGAACTCGCCCGCGCCCACCCGCTAGCAAACAAATAGTCATTCCTATTGATGAATACAACTAACAAAAAGCCAGAGTGAATACTCTGGCTTTCGTTTCAGTGTTAGCAATAAGGTGTCGGCTTAAAAACTGTAGGTCATACCTAACCAGTAGCGGCGGCCGTCTTCGATATAACCGTATTCCTCTTGGGTAATATCCTTATCGAAGGCGTTATAAATACCCGCGCTAAATTTCAGGCTATCGTTCAACTGATAGTTAGCCCCTAAATCCAGCAGAGTATAAGAAGGAGCGATTAAACTGTTCGATGACGGTCCCGTCGTCGGTTGGCTCTCTTCGCCACGGTAGTTCACTCTCAACCAAGTGCTTAAATTATCAATAGGCTCGTAGTTGAACGACGCTTGGATCAAATGCTTAGGCAATTGATTCAATGGACTGCCTTTGTAAGCACCCGTCTTTTGCTCTGAATCCGTGTAAGTGTAGTTACCCGTAAAGCTCAGGTTTGAGCGAATCCGATAATCGATACTCAGCTCAATCCCTTGAGTCACAGCATCGTCAATATTCACATAAGTGGTTGGGTCGGAACCAAATTGATTGGGGCCATCGGTACATTGAGTCGCAGGACAGGCCACGCGGGTGATCTTATCTTTAAACTCGTTATAGAACACACCCGCACTGGCGGTAATGCTCTCGGTCAGATCCGAATACACACCTAACTCATAGTTCACTGAGGTTTCGGGTTGTAAATCTGGATTACCGTACATGTTGCCGCCACGGCTCACTTGTCCCCAATCGGGCACTGTCTGGCGCAAACTCGGCGCCCTAAAGCCCGTCGACACGCCGCCCTTTAAGGTGGTGCTGTCGGTTAATCCCCACACGCCGTAAACACGCGGGCTGACATGGTGACCAAAGTTTTCATCGTCATCCAAACGTAGCCCCATGGTCAGGGCAAAGTTATCGACTATGCGCCATTCATCCTCAGAAAATACCGACCATTGTCTGCGACTGATATCGGTTAAGTCGCTAACCTGATTACCCGTTTCGTCGGTTAAATCTTGATGGTTAAATGCCGCACCAAAAGTCGCCGTATGGCTTTGGCCTAAGGTGGTGATCAGGCTAGATTGCGCATCCGTGTTAGTGATCTTCATCTTGCGGGTTTTGTTATCAAAAACCTCATGCTTGATATAAGAATCCGAGGTACCAAAGTCCCAACGCCCTGTGTGTGACAGCGAAATGGTGCTGTTTTCGTATTCTGTCGTTGAAGATTGAGGACAACCGCGACGACCACAGGCTTCGCCCGGTGCCAGCGGTGTAACGGTTTTGCCTAAGCTGCTGTCGAGTTCTTGGTTTGACACCCCAACTTCGAGCATGATGTCGTGGTTTTCATTGGGGGTGAGCGCAAAACGCGCGGTCAGATTCGTCGCATCACGGCCACGGTAACCGCCGTAGATATTATCTTCTTCACGCTGAGTGTATTGACCGTACAGTTGCATCCCCAGCAGATCTTTAATCAAACCACCATTGACGAAAAAGTTACTCTGGTACACATTCCCCGAGGTCGACTTTTCCTGCAACGTCGTGTCGAGTCGCACTTCACCCTGCCACTCATTCGGCACTTTACGGGTGATAATGTTGATCACGCCGCCAATGGCATCCGAACCATAAAGTGATGACATAGGCCCGCGAACAATTTCAATTCTGTCGATGGCCGCCAATGGTGGAGTCCAAGCGCCTTCAACACCTGGACCGTCGCTGTTAGTGCGTGTCTCGCGCGAAGATTGGCGTTTACCATCCACTAAAATTAACGTGTATTGGCTGCCCATGCCCCGCAGGCTGATGTCCTGACGGTCAGCGCCGCCGGTAATCACTACACCCGGGACTTCTAACATGGCATCGGTTAAGTCGCGATAGAAGCGGTTATCCAGATCCTCACGGGTGATCACACTGATAGATGCGGGCGCGTCGCGAATTTGTTGTTCAAATCCCGATGCGGTTACCACGATTCTTTCCATCATCTTTTCTTTATCAGGCGCGGTATCCGCAAGGACATTTGTCACAGGTACTGCGGGCAACAAACATAAAGCGGTGATCACTTGAGCGAGGTACTTCTTACGACTTAACAACATAACCGACAAGTCTCCATTGGACAAAGATTGTAAATGAGAACAATTTTCAATACGGCAATGTATCCCTATGTTACAATCAGCTCAAGTTAGACTTTAGGTATTCACTTGTAAGAGTTACTTAAAAATGAATAAAAACATGATCAAAGGCATGATCGTTTTTGCGGCAATCGCAGAAAAGGGCTCAATGAGCGCCGCGGCGCAGCAATTAAATCTCAGCTCGTCGGCGGTGAGTCAACAAGTAACTAAGCTCGAAATGGACATGGGGATCAGTCTATTCCACCGCAATACTCGCAATCTTACCCTCACAGAAGCGGGCAGCTTGTTCTATGAAAATTGCCGAAAAGTCATCGCGATAGTCGAAAGCACTGAGCAGAAACTCAATAACTTGAAAGGGATTCCTTCGGGGGAATTAAAGATTGCCGCGCCCATAGGTTTTGGCGGCGGCTTGTTGAGCGAACCCTTTAACTACCTATTGGCGGCGCATCCGCAGATAAGTTTGAATTTACTGCTGCAGGATGGCCCGATAGATATAGTCAACGAGGGCATAGATCTGGCGATTTGCATCGGGCCTTTATCAGACTCCAACTTAATTGCCCGCCACTTAGCCGATTGGCGCATGTTGCTGTGCGCCTCGCCCGATTATCTGCCAATGCACAAAACTATTCAGCATCCCGTTGAATTAGCTGTCTTTAATCGCATTAATCACCCCAGCGCTAACAGTGAAATCTTAACTCACAGCCGCAGCAAAGAATGCTTCGAACTGACAAGCCAGCGCATTACGGTCAACAATATGCAGGCATTAATCCAACTCACTCTCGATGGTCTCGGGTTTGCCGCTCTGCCCGAACCAGAAATACATAAATATCTCGAAAGCGGCCAGCTTGTGACCCTCTTACCCGAGTGGTCACTCAATACTTACAGCGTTTACAGCGTCACTTCGGCGCGGGATAAGCAGCCCGCAAAAGTGAAAGAAGCGCTCAATACACTTAGCCAATACTTCAGTCAGGCGGATTTTACCCCTGCAGTTCAATCTAAACAGCCTGTTCAAAATGGTGGCACAAAGGATTGCGTGACCAATATTTTACCCATAAAGCCCAAGCAAGCGTCCCATCACACCAACGTCGATCACGCATCTTAAGTGTGCCTTTTGCGCATTCATTTCTGCGCTAAGCTGAGGTATTCTGCTGGGATAAACCAATAAAAAAGATGTAACTCAATGAAAGATGTGGCCTTAGTGTTGGAAGGTGGCGGCCTTCGAGCCATTTATACCGCAGGTGTGTTAGACGCGTTTTTGCAGCAGTCGCTCAACTTCAGCTATGTGATTGGGGTGTCTGCGGGCGCCATTTATCCAGCTTCCTATGTGTCACGCCAATTTGGGCGTAATCTTCAAATTCAGCAGCAATATCTCAACGATAAACGCTATATGGGCCTGCGCCATTGGTTGGCGACAGGCAACTATGTCAACACAGACTTTACCTATCGCCGCATGGCCTATGAGTTACTGCCATTTGATTTTGATACATTTTTAAATAGTCATACCGAATTTAAGGTCGGCGCCTTTAACTGCAATACAGGGAAAACCGATTACTTCGGTATGGCCGATTTTAATGACCACGATAAATTACTCGACGTGCTCATCGCCTCCTCTAGCCTGCCTTTTATGTCTAAACCCAGCGTGATTAACCAACACCATTACCTCGATGGCGGCATCGGCGAACCGATACCGTTAGCGCAATCACGCAAAGATGGTTATGCACGCCAAGTGGTGATCTTGACTCAAGATCAGCATTACCAAAAATCCGCAATGAAAATGAATTGGTTAGCCCGCAAAGCCTACAAACGCTACCCCGCGGTTGCCCATGCGTTAAGTGAACGCCACCGAGTTTACAATCAAGCATTAACCGAGTTAGACCAAGCAGTTGCAGAAAATAACGCCTTTGTGATCCGCCCAGCGCAGCCACTTAATTTATCCAGGCTCGATCGCAATATCGATAAGGTGACCGCCGTCTATCAACAAGGGCTAGCGGATGGAAAAGCAGTCTTACCCACATTAACCGCTTGGTTAGCGGCGCCAAAAGAGCCTAAACCCGAGGCGTAATCGACGGCAGCACTTGGCTAATGATCAACTCACGTAGCCATTTATGGCTCAAGTCATGCTCGAAGTGTTTATGCCACATCAATAAATACGCGCCGGGGATCAGCTTGATAGGAGATGGTAAAGACTGAAGCTCGAAGGATTTCATCACAGCAAAGGCATAACGGGACGGCGCGCAAAGAATTAAATCGCTTTGTTCACACAGGGCCATAGCACTCTGAAAGTCGGTCATGTTCACGGCGATATCGCGCTGACGGCCCTCAAGTTGCAGCACATCATCCAGCAACCAATGCTCTATGCCACCAAAAGCCACTTGCAGATGGCGATAGCTCAAGAAGGTGTCTAAATTCCACTCTTGTGCTAACGCCGGATGATCGCGGCGCATCAAGCACACAGTATAATCCTGCACTAGCTCGACATGGCACAAGTCGTCGGGAATATGATTCACATGCATAGGCGAACGCTCGTCCCACTCGCGGCAACCTATGGCTAAGTCGATGTCGCAGCGCAGTAATCTGTCCATAGTATCGAGACGCCAGGTTTGGCAATTGAGACTCACACCGGGCGCTTGGGCGAGCAGCGAGGGCATAAAATGCGGGAAGGTCAGCGAGTATGTGGTTTCAACCAAATGCATTCTAAACTGCCGCTGACTTAAGGCGGGCTCGAAGGTGTCGGGCCGGGTAAATTGCGCCAATTGCTGTAAACATTGGCGCAATTCAGGCGCGAGTGACAAAGCCTTAGGCGTCGGCTTTAAACCGTAGGCGGTGCGCTCAAACAGAGGATCATCAAACACTTCCCTCAGGCGTGTCAGTTGTTTACTCACCGCCGACTGGCTCAAATGCAACCGCGCCGCAGCGGCCGTCACACTTTGTTCCTCAAGCAGGATTTCAAGTACGGGTAGTAAATTCAGATCCAAACGTTTTAGCATCTATCCCTCATTTACCCCAAAATACTGACTAGGGCTGCACTTTTTTAAATAGATTTAACCTTAAATTCTGTGGCAATTTCATCAACAACAGCGACAGTAATATTACACCTATCCCCGCCCACTGACGCATGTCTAATGTCTCACCCACAATCATGACCCCTAATGATACGGCAACCACGGGATTGACTAAAGCGACCATGCCCATGATTTCTGGCCCTAAATTTCGCATCGACCACAACCAAGCCCAATAAGCGATGGCGGTGTTGGCAATCACTAACCATATTAACGATGGCACCACAGTCAGACTCGGTAACTGCGGCGGGCCCGCCATAAACCACGCTAGCGGGATTAACATCAAACCACCCAAAAACAGCTGCCAGGCGGTGAGCACTAAAAAGTCACCCACATCCCACTTTTGCATCCAGCGAGAAGAGAAAGCAATTAACGTCGTGGCGCTCAACATGCACAACACGCCGATAGGATCGAGATCCGCCGACGGGTTAAGCAGTAAAATCACCCCGCCAAGGCCCATTAAGCCTAATAGTAACCACTTCATCCCAGGGCGTTTTTTGTCAATCACCCAAGCTAAGATTAAGAAAATTAACGGCAGCGTCGCCCCTAATGTCCCCGCCACTGCGCCCGGCAAACGATACGCGCCGATAAATAACAAGGTGAAGAAGGCACCGATATTACAAAAAGCCAGCAAACCGAGCTTTGACCACACCAGCGTTGGCAAGCGAGGACGCAGCATCAACATAAGTATCCCCGCAGGCAGCGCGCGCCACACGGCCACCCAATAGGGCGACATGTCATGTAAGTAGAGACTCACTAACGCATAGGTCGTCCCCCAAAATACAGGGGCGAGTAAGGCGATTACAAAAGGCATAATAACTCTTTAAAAAGTATCTTGATGTGAAGATATGTTATTCTCAGTCTTCACTCCTAGCAAGTGAAGTTTATGAATATCTCGTTATCGGTGGGAGTTAATCAAGTTAACTATTTGATTTAAAAACTAAGGTTGCCAGTCATTGTAGGACAGATGGATAGTTTGATAAATCTGGCTTAACTCTCCAGTCTGCCGCAGTAGTTCAATCATGCGGCTCAAATATGCATCTACGGCATCCCCTTCGGGGCCCTTGGCAATCACAAACACATCTTCAAAATCGCCAAAGTCTTCACGGTGGATATTATGCAACTTCAACTGTTTCAGCATCATATCGGCCTCTTCCTGTGCCCAAACGAAGGCATCGATACGGCCATGAGAAAGTTTTAGCAAAGAACGTTTAATGGTTATTGAAGGCTCCGCAGGGATAGGCATGTAATCCGGAATCGCCTCCACGGTAAATACGCGCCCCGTTTGCTGCTGATCAAATAACATGGCCTTCGTTATCGGCTTATCCACATTGGTATAAAGCACGTGGGTGACTTGCCCAAATGAAACAGAACTAAAACGGTAAGGTAAGGCATCTAACGCGGCATTATTACGGATTGCGGGCAAACCAAAATCAGCACGACCAAGCGTCACGCCTAGCATCGCCCGTGAAAGCGGGAAAACCTTAATCTCAATTTCAACCTCAGGATCTGCCCTATCAATTGCTTTAACCAGTTCCACAAATGGCCCTGTGCCATCGGCATTAATTAATCCAGGGATCTCCCCTAAATAAGCCGTCATCTGCCGCTTGCCGCCAGCATTAATGACAGCATCATCCGCGGCATAGGCTGGGGTGAAAATGCTGTGAAGGAAAAGTACAGAAAAAATACACAAGGTGATAAAGTGACTGAACATGAGTGGTCCCTCGGTGGCTTTCTCAAGCTTAGCAGACGACAACGATTGTGGCGTTCATTCCTCGTATCCAAATGAGAACGTGATAAAGCATCACTCTGTCACTGTGCTTAGCTGCCGTTTGCCGTATAATCAGCCGTCATTTTTCTATAGGCGGGCCAGTATGTTCCATATCGCACTCTATGAGCCAGAAATCGCACCTAACACAGGTAATATCATTCGCTTATGCGCCAACAACGGTTGTCAGCTGCATTTGATTGAGCCATTAGGTTTTGATCTAGAAGAGAAAAAGTTGCGCCGCGCTGGTTTAGATTATGCCGACTTGACCAATGTAACTCGCCACAAAGACTTCGATGCCTTCCTCGAAGCCATGGCAGGTAAGCGCATTATGGCCTGCACCACTAAAGGCAGTCGTCCGCATACTGAGCTGAGTTTTGCAAAAGATGATGTGCTGCTATTTGGCCCTGAAACCCGCGGCTTGCCGATGGCGATTATCGAATCTATCCCGACCGAGCAGAGACTGCGTATTCCGATGGCGGCAACCAGCCGTAGTTTGAATCTGTCGAATGCGGTGGCGATTATCAGCTACGAAGCATGGCGTCAGCTCGGGTTTGAAGGCGCTATTTAATACCTAGGAATATGATTTGGATTAGGCTGGACTTAACCAGCCAATTTTCCAATCACTAAGCCAAATCATTCAGCCATCTGCTCTGAAAGATTTCTTTCCCAGTGATAAGCTGCCTTATTTCACAAGAAGTATCCATGAAGGCTCTACTAAAACATTCCTGCTTTAGAAGATCGTTGGTACAACAATGCCAATCCTCGCTACCCTCTAGCTGTTTGTTCAACTAAAAGATATTCCCCAAAGCAAGGCGGCTGAATCGGATATTGCGTAATATACATTGCCACTGTTTCCCCAGTGACACGCCGCCCTTTTATTTTACAAGAAGTATCCCTATAGGCTCGACGGCGGCATCTGCAGCACACGGAAGTGTAAATGCCGCGATCACATGGCCAATGATGTTCCCAACATCATAGTGGCATTTCCCATATCCCTATGGGTCAGATGTGAAAGAGTGGCCATGCCGCCAACGGTCACTGTTGCAACAGTGACAATTTTGACGACCATTGAACTGTTCATCCGACGAAAAGGCTAATGCCCCATTTCGAGCTAGGGAGTGTGATTGTTTGGGCTGCCTTGGTATATGTTCAAACTAATAAATCGTAATCCGAAGATGATAGAAGTTTGATGGATCTGCGCTCATTGTCATTAATCTGAGTAGCTTTTAAATTCTCTTTTTGTTTACTATTGCATTTTTGATGAGGTCTGGACTTTTCAAGTAAAATATTGCATTTAAACAATGCGTCATGAACATAAGGAAAACACATTCAAATGAAAACGGATTTATTTATTTCATACGCTTGGACGTCAAATGAGCATAAAGAGTGGGTTCACCTACTCGCAAGCCAACTTCATTTAATGGGTTACACGGTGAAAATTGACGAAGCAGTCGACTATGGTTCGAGTTTAAGTGGCTTCATGCAAGAAGTAACCGATGCTTCTCATGTACTTTTAGTTGTTGATGAAAATTATGTCGAACGTGCAGACAATGCCCCAACATCAGGAGTAGGTATTGAGACAGAATGGATAAGCAGTGTTTTTGAGAGTAAACCAAACACATGGCTGTCCGTTCTTTTTGTTAGAAACCCTAACAATAGATTGCCTCGTTGGCTAGAAGCTAAAAGTCCTAAAGGTTTTGATTTTAATTCAAACCCTGATGCAAGGAGATATCCAGGATCAACCCAGATAGACGCAGTATGGCGGTGGATTGAAGGACTTCCCGCAGACAAACGACATGCGATACCTCTCTCAGTCATTCATAAACGAGCAGCGCGACTTGAGCGGATTGATGTTCTGAAAGACTCTGGTAATTATGCAAACCCAGCTCTAAATGGGCGTGTAACTTTTCGCTATCGAGAGCATTCAGGTTATACAGTTGGAAATGGTGAGTACCAGTTCAAAATTCATTTCAGTGGGTGTTCAGGAAATAGTGTCTATGTATACACTGACGGTGGCCTTAAAGCTGTGGGGCTAATAACAACTTCAAACTTTACCCCCTCAACAGTTGATTCTTTTCTAACCCCCGGTCGAACAATCACCCCCTACTGTCGGACAAAAAGCCGTGCTCTTGAATAGTGAGGGGGCTCTCTGTGTTTTGACTATCGAAGAAGTCCAACCTGAAATAAATACTGAACAGTATGTACCCGAGCATGTAACTTTCACTTATGAAATTTTAGTTAATCAATAGCGGGATCATTTAGCTCATTTGTTCCTAGCTTGTGTAGTGGCCAAGTGAAATTGGCCACTACACTAGAGGCTTTGCTATACCCAAAGTAATTCGTTAAACGCTAATTTAGTAGTCTCCATAACTCAGTTATGTCCCAAAGTGAGTTGCGTATTGTCGAGTATGAATAAGTCGGCTTAATTCGATGGCGCGACAGACGTCATCTCTATCCCACGAAAAAGCTGATAGCGGTCGATATCATCGTCTAAATATTGGATATTCTGCGTCCATTGCCAGCCACCCGCTTGAGTCTGAGTCTGAGTCTGAGTCTGAGTCTGAGCATCGAAGAGTAACTGGATCAACGCGGGTCTCGCATTGACAACCCCTTCCCCTAGCAGGGAATAATCCCCATTTTGTCGATATAAACTAAAGACTTGCTGTTTATCTTCCGCCACACCGTCGTAATAGGTCAGTAATACTTGATCGCCCTGCTCCCTAAACCACCAAGTTTCGCTAAAGGGCGCCTTCGTGCCGATACTCACAGATAAAATCAACTGGCGCTGATCGTGGGAGCAAAAGCCCGTAACGGCCACTTTTTTCGGAATTTCCCCCGCCTTGGCAGCATCACCCGCCCATTGCCCCACCAATTGTGGACAAAATTCCTTGAAACTGACCTTAGCGGCCATGACTGAGAAGGACGAAAACACGCTCAGTACAATGGCAAGACCCAACATAAGGTTCAAACGGTCGATTTTAAGCGGCATATCTCTAGCACCTACCCGAAACAGATCAATACATTAGCGTTAAAAGCATCAATCGACAAATCCCCCATCACAAACGATTCCTTTAACGACGGAATGAACGCTTTTGTATTGCAGTTAGCCTGACAGTTTACCGCCTACATCAACCTCTTTTGAGCTGAGATACCCAACAAAGATTCACAGTTGCTTACATAACAGCTTATTCAGGCATAGCGGGTTTTCATGCTAACTTGCCACTTAGCAAAAATACGCAACATCATAATCCTAGTAACTGTTTGTATCACAAGGAGACTCATAGTGAAGAAGACAGGCATTTTATTACTCTGTTTACTGATGCCCTTTAGCTCGGCATTTGCAGACCAAGGCAAACCACTCTCAGCGGAATTACTTTGGCAACTCAAACGTATCGGTAGCCCGATTGTATCCCCCACGGGTGAACACATTATCGCGCCAGTCACAGAGTACGATCTCAAAGCTGATAAAGGCTCGACCCAGCTGTGGCGTTTCGATGGCAAGCAAAACCGAGCCATCACAGCCAAAGGTTTAAGGGTGAGCGAGCCCGTGTTTTCCCCCGACGGCAAAACCTTGGCATTTGTAAGCAAGCGCAATGAAGACGAGGCGAGCCAAATTTACCTGCTGCCGATGGATGGTCCGGGTGAAGCGCAGCGCTTAACCGATATTCCCACAGGAGTTAACAGCATTAAGTGGGTTGGCAAGCATCTGTATTTCATCAGCAATATCTTTCCCAATCAAAGCTGGGAAGAAATGAAAACCCAGCTCGCCACAGATACAGACAATAAGGTTTCCGCCCATCAATGGAACGCCTTGCCCTATTCCCAATTTGATCACTGGTTAGATGAACGTCGCCAAGCCCATGTATTTAGAATTCCGGCCAAAGGCGGTAATGTCGAAAATATCACCCAGCCTGCGGGCCATGAATTACCACGCTCAGACCAAAGCAGTGCAAGCTATGATGTTTCCCCCAATGAGGGCTGGATTGCCTTCAACGCCTATGGTTCAGAGAATAAAGTCGATCCTAAAATTGATATATTTCTCGCCACGATTGGAGACAACAAGGCCGAAAATCTCACCGCTGATAATCAAGCGCCGGATCTAAATCCTAGCTTTAGCCCTAACGGTAAAACGCTCGCCTTTACCCGCCAGAAAATCCCCGGTTTCTACGCCGATACCTCAAGGCTGATGCTGCTGGATATCGACAGCCGTAAACTCACAACACTCACATCAGACTGGGACCGTTCTGTCTCTCAATTCAGTTGGACACCCGACAACAAGGGCTTTTATGCCACTGTGGAAGACGCCGCCACAAACCGCATTTACTCTATCGATGCCAAGAACGGCAAAGTAAAAGCCATCACAGAGGCAACCGATTTTAGCCAACCCGCCATAGGCAAAGACGGCGAACTGATTGCCACCAATCAGAGCTTCTTGTATCCCGCTCGCTTGGTTAGCATCAATCCTCGCAACGGTAAGATTGAACGCCTAGAAAACTTTAACGACGACATTCTTAAAGATGTCGACCTAGGCACTTATGAATCAGTGACCTACAAAGGCTATCAAGGTAAAGATATTCAAATGTGGGTTCACTATCCCGCAGGGTTTGATCGCAGCAAAAAATACCCACTGTTTATGCTCGTCCACGGCGGGCCACACAATGCCATTACCGACGGTTTCCATTACCGTTGGAACGCGCAAACCTTTGCCTCTTGGGGTTATGTCACAGCGTGGCCAAACTTCCACGGTTCGAGCGGCTTTGGTCAGGAATTTGCCGATTCCATTAATCCCGATTGGAAGACAAAACCCCTCGAGGATGTGCTCAAGGCGGCAGACTGGTTTAAACAACAAAGCTGGATAGACAGTGATCGCATGGTGGCGGGTGGTGCAAGTTATGGTGGTTACCTGACCTCGATTATCTTAGGTCAGCCGCATCCCTTTAAAGCGCTATTGATCCATGCTGCGGTCTACGACATGTATGCACAAATGGCGTCGGACTTTGCCGTACACAGCACCCGATTTGGCAACTATTGGGATAATCCAGAACTGTATAAAGCCATTTCGCCCCATTACTTTGCGGCTAACTTCAACACTCCTACCTTAGTCAGTCATGGCCAACTCGATTACTTAGTGCCGGCGACCCAAGGGTTCGAACTGTTCCACACCCTGCAAAGTCGACATGTTGAATCGCGGATGATTTATTTCCCCGATGAAAATCATTGGATTATGAAGCCCAATAACTCAGTCTACTGGTATAACGAAGTGAAGAAGTGGATGACCCACTTTGCCGAACCTGGCGCGCGTTAAACACCATCCATAAGATACAAAAAAGGTCTGCAATGCAGACCTTTTTAATCGGTTAACTTAAACCAGAACCTAAACTAACATCTTATTTTTTAAGACTTAACTTAAAATAACTTGATTTAAAATGGCTTGGCTTATTGGCCAAATCCCGTCGCTTTAATATCCACGGTTTGCACTTTGCCATACTTAGCGGCGATAGGTGCAATCTTAGCCGCGTTGCCAATCAGCACAAATTGCAGGTCTTTTTGCGGGAAGTAAGTTTTCACGAGTCTTTGGGTTTCTTCTAAGGTCAAACCATCCACCTTAGCTTGGAACTCATTGATAAACTTATCATCGAAGCCGTATAGATACATGCCAGACAACAATCCCGCCAGTTGGCCTGAGGTTTCAAACTTAGGTGGGAACTGGCCCTTCACATAGGCTTTAGCCGAATCTAAGGTGGTTTGATCTACGCCTTTCTCCCATAAACGAGCATAGGTTTTCAGTGCGAGATCAATCGCTTCTTGAGTGGTTTCCGTCTTAGTGAAAGTGCTAATAGTAAACACACCCGAGTCGGTATAAGGACTAAAACCTGAGCGTGCGCCATAGGTTAAGCCAGCGTTTACCCGCAGCTCGTCGTTAAGCCAAGAGGTAAAACGACCACCTAAAATAGTGTTCACTACCGTTAAACCGACATAGTCTGGATTGTCACGACTAATGCCTAAACCGCCGATAACAAAGGTGGTTTCGATTGCATCGGGTTTATCCACCAGCAAAACTTTAGCCGCAGTTAACTGAGGCAAGCCTTGATTTAAGTCAGGCTGCACCAGTTTCTCGCTGCCTTTCCACTGACCAAAGGTTTGCGTCAGCTTGGTCTTCATCGCAGCAACATCAAAGTCACCCACGACGGTAATCGCAGTATTGGCCGGTTGGTAGTAACTCTTATGGAAAGCGCGCAGTTGCGACACTGTCACTTTTTCAAGCGAATCGCTGTTACCCGAAGCCGCATTACCATAAGGATGGGCACCAAATACCAGCTTATCGAAGTAACGACCAATCACCGCCCGTGGGCTTTCTTTATCTTGCTGCAAACCCGCAATCGCGCGTTGCTTGAGTTTATCGAACTCGGCAGCATCAAAGTCCGGCGTTAACATCGCCGCGCTAAATAAGCCCAGCATGACATCAGTATCTTTCGCCATAAAATCGGCGCTGAGATAGCTGCCTTCTTTATCCGCTTCAGCGCCTAAACTTGCACCGAGAAAATCCACTTGCTGCTCGATATCCGCCTTAGATTTACCCGCCGCCCCTAACAACAAACCTTCTGCCGTCATTTGCGCCACGCCTGCGGTGGTGTCATTGACAGCTCCCGCACGTACCACGGCATTTAAGGTGACTAAAGGCACTTCGCGCTGCGGCATTAAATACACAGTTAAGCCGTTATCCAGCACGAACTTGTCGTAACTTGGCATCACAAAGCTGCCAGTTTCGACGCGTTTTGGCGCCGATGTCGTAGCACAACCTGCTAAGGCTAAACTTGTGCCTAGGGCTAATGCGGCCATTAACTTAGAAGGTTTCCCGAGTGATGCCATCTTAAGTGATTTCATTGCTGTCGATTTCATTGCCATCGATTTCGCTGCCGTTGATTTCATTGCCATCGCTTTCATTGGGAGCTCTCCTCGTTTGCCGCCAGCACAGCTACAGTGCGATTCGATTTACGTAAGTAGGTTTGGGCAACACGTTGAATATCCGCTGGCGTCACCTTGTTATAGGCTTCTGGCGCATTAAATAGCTTGTCATAACTGCCAAAATACATCTCATAGGTGCCTATGGTATTGGCCTTGCCATTGATGGTTTCCATCGAACGATAAAAATCCATCAACTTGATATTTTTAACTTTATCCAGCTCTTGCTGGGTAACACCCGTTGTCGCAATCGCATCGATTTGTTCAATCAGTGCCTGCTCCAGCGTCGAGGCTTTCACCTCAGGCGTGGCAACACCCATCACATAGAAGAGGTTAGGGTCGACCGACATCGGCATATAGGTTTGCGCTTCTAAGGCCACTTGTCTATCAACCAGTGATTGATATAAACGCGAGCTATTACCTTGGCTTAAAATCGAGCTTAATAAATCCAGCGCATAAAAATCTGCGTGAGTCGCCGCCGGAATATGGTAAGCCAGCATCACATTCGGTGTGCTCACCGATGCCTTTTGCACAAAGGTACGACGCTCGCCCTTTTGCTCAGGTTCTACGGTGCGAATCGCTTTAGGCGGAGTTTGTGCAGGAATAGGCGCAAAGTATTTGTCGGCCAAGGCTTTAACTTGGGCAACCTTCACATCACCGGCAATCACAACCACGGCATTGTTCGGCGCATAATAGGTTTTGTGGTACTGCACGAGATCTTCCAGCGTCCAAGCGGCAATATCCGACTCATGGCCGATCACCGACCAAGAATACGGATGGGCTAAAAACGCCACGCCTTTGATCTCACCTTCGAGGGCATTCCAGTTAGAGTTTTCTAAGCCAGTGGAGCGTTCCGACTGCACTACACCACGTTCGCTATCGACCATAGTTTGGTTGATATCTAAGTTTGCGATACGGTCGGCTTCGAGATCGAACATAGTTTCAAGCGCATTGGCGGGGAACCAATCGGTATAAACCGTCATGTCTTCAGTGGTATACGCATTATTCGCGCCACCTGCGGCTTCCATAGTACGGTCGAACATTTTTGGACCGTACTTTTTCGAACCGTTAAACATCATGTGTTCGAAAAAGTGCGAAATACCGGTAATGCCGGGCACTTCGTTACGAGAACCGACTTTCCAAAACAAGTACATGTTGGCATTGGGAATAGAGGCATCTTCTAGCACCATGATTTTCATGCCGTTATCTAGCGTGAAACTCTTAATGTCTTCTGCCGTGGTGGCCTGTGCTTGGCTTAGGGGATTCAAAAGTCCCATGGCCAACACCAGAGCCGATAGCGTGCGCTTCATCTTGTTCGCTCCTTGCTGTAAAAATTCACATATGAGGGCATATTGATTAACAAATCAAGCGCAGAAAGCGTATCCCGCGCCGATTTTTTGTAAGCTCAAGTTATACCGAAGAGCTTACGGAATAAGACTTGCGCGGCTTATTGCGCGTTAAGCGCCGTTAATGCCACTTTGGTCATGGCCTCAACTCCCACTTTTAACGCACTTTCATCTACATAAAAAGCCGGAGAATGATTGCTGGCCGCGGTTTCTGGATCCGTTCCCTTTGGCGTCACCCCGAGGAAGAAAAACATCCCCGGCGCTTCTAAGGCGTAGTAAGAAAAATCTTCGGCACCTGTGATTAACCCAGGTTCAATCAGCATCTTATCGCCGACTACACTGGCGAGCACAGGACGCATGCTAGCGACTAATTCGGGATTGTTGACCACAACAGGATAACCTGGGTGGATCTCTGTTGTCGCACTCGCACCAAGCGTTTTCGCCGACAACTCGGCCATTTCAGCTAAACGCACTTTGATATCGGCGCGCATGGGCTGGTCGAAGGTGCGAATAGTGCCAATCAGCTCGACTTCATCGGGAATAATGTTAGAGCGAATGCCACCATTAACCGCACCAAAGCTCACTACGGCAGGGGCTTTAGTGATATCCACCTGACGGCTGACAATCGTTTGCACATTGGTAATAATTTGCGCCGCGGCGACGATAGGATCGACCCCATTCCAAGGACGCGAACCGTGGGTTTGGCGGCCTTTCACTTTGATCGTAAAGGAATCTTCACTCGCCATCGCCGGACCACTGCGCACACCAATCATGCCACTCGGCATGCTAGAGGTAACATGCATACCAAACACTTGGTCAGGTTTACGCTTAGCAAACAGCCCTTCTTTAAGCATTAACTCCGCGCCGCCTTCTTCCCCGTCTGGCGCGCCTTCTTCGGCAGGTTGGAAGATAAACATCACATCACCCGCGAGGCTATCTTTCACTTTCACGAGGTTTTCAGCCACGCCCATCAACATGGCCACATGGGTATCGTGCCCACAGGCATGCATCACCCCCACCGTTTGATCGCGGTAAGTGTCGGTCGCTTTAGAGGCAAAGGGCAAGTCAACCACCTCAGTCACAGGCAAGGCATCCATATCCGCTCGAATCGCAATCAAGGGACCAGACTTGCCACCTTTCAGCTTCCCGCCTTTCAAAATGGCCACCACGCCCGTATGCGCCACACCCGTTTGTACTTCTAAACCTAATGATTTCAGATGCTTTTCAATAATCTTGCTGGTGCGAAATTCACGGTTAGACAACTCAGGATGTTGATGTAAATCGCGGCGCCAGTCGATCACCTTTTGCTCCACACCCGCCGCCAACTTAGCCGCATCCGGCACAGCACTGGTCGCCGCTTGCGCCGAACTCAAACCCGCGCCCATAAAGCTCAAGGCTAAAGCCGAAGCGAGTAAGGTCTTGGAAAAAATGGCTTTGTTTGCAGAAAAGTTAAACCCAAATGATCTTGGGATCGATGATGTTGAGATAGCAGATGGTGATACAGAGGGTAAAGTCATAGCGATAACCTATTGTTGTTTTTATAAGCTACCTAAACTACACGGACATTGAAGAATTGTTAATAGATTTAATGATGAAGGTAAATAACACAACAGGTATTAGGGACTAAAAACCGTCAGCAATAGAGATTAAGCACTGCCACTACAGTGACTCGCAGCCAGTCCGTCCATATATGCTCGAACGTGGCATCCATGCCACGGACGGTCACTTCCATGACTGTGCTTAATACCGTTAATTCCGGCGTACCTATTTAGCTTATTTTTTTAATCCACAAAATTTCTTAATGGATGAATCACTCTGTCCTTTAAGCGCAAATTTTCACGACCAGAAGCCGACTTAATTTCCATTATTTGGCATTGAATCAATTCTTAAGAGATTTGATTCATTTTTAGGGTAAAAAACGCCCTCGAATAACCGAAAACTGTGCATTTGAGCGGGTTTTAGGGGATAGCGTGAATCAGTCTGGTGTAGAGTGATTCACTGGCTCAATTTTGGACAGTTTAGAATACTTATTCCAAACCTTTAATGGACAAAACACTCAATGGAGTAGATTAAAAGTCACTTGTTAAGAAGAGAACGGCTTGCTCTTCACCATCAGGAGAAAAATTCAACGTAGCATCAACTAACTTAGTTCTTGCACGCTCTCTACGTGCCTTAATCAGCTTTAGTTCTTCAAGTTTATATACTCGATTTGCATCATTGAACTTCTCTCCATTAGCGGTAAATCCAATAACTTCCATTTCTGGGTTTAGCTGCTGAAGGATCACAATCAATTCTTTAACGTTCATTACTATTTTACCTCATGAGATATTTATTGTTTTCTATTGAGTGGATATGTTTCAAATAAATTTAAAGGTATGATAAAGGCTTGCTTTTAATTAATGTAATCAATCGCTTGCTTAATCATCTTGAAGTTAATACTGATACGTTCTTCACCAATAATACCCATAAAGACCGTCTCCACTACTTCCATTATTTTCATGGATATCAACATCCCATGATAAAAACTCGTCTTGATATTCTTC